>JBAXHE010000047.1:0-21798 GCA_037139055.1 Betaproteobacteria bacterium
GACAAGCCTGACGGAGCGCTGAATCATGGGAAAAGAAATCAAGGTCATGGTCGTTGATGACTCGGCCGTGGTGCGCAAGGTCATGAGCGCCATCCTCGACCGCGATCCGGATATTCGCGTCATCGGCACCGCTCCGGATCCGATTTTTGCCATTGAAAAAATGCGCAAGGATTGGCCGGACGTGGTGACGCTGGACATTGAAATGCCGCGCATGGACGGCATCACCTTCCTCGGCCAACTGATGGCCGAGCGGCCGACCCCGGTGGTGATCTGCTCTTCATTGACCACCGCCGGTGCTGAAACCACCCTGCAGGCCCTGTCAGCGGGAGCAGTGGCGATCATCACCAAACCCGGTCTCGGCGTCGGCGATTTTCTGCAGGACTCCAGTGATGATCTGGTGGCTGCCGTTAAAGCGGCCGCACGCGCCAATATGGGCGCGGTGCAGCGTGGTGCGCAGCAGCGCACGCAAGCGCGTCAGCCGGTCCATGACACTGCCACTGACACTCCAGCCCCGCGCCAGGCGATGGCACAGACGACCGAACGGCTGGTGGCGATTGGCACGTCGACCGGCGGCACGGTAGCGCTGGAGGCTCTGCTCACCGAACTGCCTCGGGTGTGTCCGGGTATGGTCATCGTTCAGCACATGCCGGAAATGTTTACCGCCGCGTTTGCCGCACGGCTCAATGGCCTGTGCGAGATAACGGTGCAGGAAGCCAAGGACGGTCAACGCGTTCTCCCGGGCCTAGCGCTGATTGCCCCGGGCGGCAAGCATATGCAGCTGAAGCGCAGTGGCGCACAGTATGTCGTCGAGATCAAGGAGGGGCCGCGGGTCAATCGCCATATCCCGTCGGTCGATGTGCTGTTCCGCTCGGTCGCCCGATATGCCGGTAAGAACGCCATGGGCGTGATCATGACTGGCATGGGCGACGATGGCGCGCGAGGGCTCAAGGAAATGCACGATGTCGGGGCCACTACGCTGGCCCAGGACGAAGCCAGCTGTGTGGTCTATGGCATGCCCAAGGAAGCGGTCAAGCTCGGTGCCGTCGACCGGAGTCTGCCGCTTTCGGCGTTGGCGGGCGCGATCATGAAAGGTGGATAATGAGCATGCAGGCGGTTTTCGGCCATGCCGGAAGAATTCCTGGTTGGTCGCATCGTCACCTTTTTCATGCTAAAGAGATGTGAATGTGAATGCTATGAACGACATTGGCACGGTCCTTATCGTTGATGATAATCTCAATAACCTGCAGGTGTTGGGTGAGGTGCTCGAACAGGCCGGCTACAAGGTTCGTCCGGCGCTTTCCGGGGAAGTCGCTTTGCGTGCCATCGACGCCGGGATACCGGATCTTATCCTGCTCGATGTGCGCATGCCCGGCATCGACGGCTTCGAGACCTGCAAACGCCTGAAGGCCAATGAACTGAGCCGTGATGTTCCGGTTATCTTCATCAGCGCCCAGTCAGATACCGAGGATAAGCTGCTCGGTTTTCGTGCCGGTGGCGTCGATTACGTGGCCAAGCCCTTTCAGGCCGAGGAGATTCTGGCTCGGGTGCGTACCCATATTCAGCTGTATCGCCTGCAACAGCATCTGGAGCGCATGGTTGAAGAACGTACCGAGGCACTGACTCGCAGCGAGGCGCGTTACCGGGTGCTGTTCGAAGACAGCCCGATCCCGATTCTGCTATTTGACAGCGATGGGCTCGAGGTTTTGGCGGTTAATGGTGCTTTTACACGGATTTTCGGCTACACCTCAGCAGAGTCTGTTGGACGTCCGCTTGATTTTGCCATCAAGCCAGAGCGACTCCTTTCGTTGCGTTCTCTGGCGGGAAAATTGACCGCAAACTCGCGCGAAGCGGCCTACACCAGTCGTCTGAAGCTGATACACAAGGACGGTGAGGTCCTGGATATCGAAGGCGTGTTGCAACGCGTTGACTTTGCGGGACGGCATGCGCAGATCCTGATGCTGCAGGATGTGACCGAGAGTCGTCGGGCGGCCGAGCGTCTGCAGCAGGTGTCCAAGGAGTATCAGCAGAAACTCGAAGAATCCGTTCTCTACGACACCTTGACCGGATTGCCGAATCGCGCCTTGTTTATTGAACGCATGAAGCAGGGGATTGATCAGGCGCAGCGGACTGGCTGCTGGATGGTCGTCTGCTTTCTCGATGTCGATGATTTTAAAACGAGCAATGAAACCTATGGACAGGAAACCGGTGATCACCTGCTGATCAATGTGGCTGAGTGTCTGCGCAGCTGCCTGCATGGCGGCGATACCGTGGCGCGTATGGGAGGTGACGAGTTTGCCTTGCTGCTACTTGGGTTTAAGAGTGATGAAGGGGTCGATCAGTTTCTGCAAACGGTCCAGCAAAGGCTTGCTGAACCGTTCATTTCCGATGTGGCGGCGGTGACGCTGTCGGCGAGTATCGGGGTCACCGTCTACCCGCAGGATGACGCCGATCCGGATACCCTGCTGCGCCACGCGGATCAGACCATGTTGATGGTCAAGCAAGGCGGCAAGGGGCGCTGCCAGCGTTTCGATCCGGAGGGTGGCAAGCGCGTTAGGGCCTACCAGGAAACCATTGAGCTCATGCGTGCCGCGCTGGTTCGCCGTGAGTTTGTCCTCTATTACCAGCCCAAGGTCGATCTGAGTCGCAACGCGGTGACTGGTGCCGAAGCCCTGATTCGCTGGCAGCATCCGGAGCGAGGTTTGCTGCCGCCGGGGGCCTTCCTGCCGGCCATTGAAGGCAATGAACTGATGATCGAGCTGGGCGACTGGGTGATCGAAGAGGCTCTGCAGCAAATCGATCGTTGGCGAGAGCAGGGGCTCGACCTGGTAGTCAGCGTCAACATCGCGGCGCAGCATCTGTCGCAGGCGGATTTTATGCCGCGCCTGCGCGAAATGCTGGCCGCGCACCCGAACATTCCCAAAGACCGACTGGAGCTTGAAGTCCTTGAAACCTCGTCACTCGATGACGTGGGCAAGGTCGAGCAATTGATTGTTGAGTGCCGGGAGCTCGGAGTCGGGTTTTCGCTGGACGATTTTGGTACCGGCTACTCTTCGCTCACCTATCTGCGCCGATTGTCGGCCGATACGCTGAAAATCGATCAATCCTTCATCCGTTTCATGCTTGACGATTCTGAAGACCAGGCCATCGTCGTCGGCATCATCGGTCTGGCCGTGGCCTTCAAGCGCAAGGTGATTGCCGAAGGCGTGGAGACGGTCGAGCACGGCAAGGCCCTGCTCGATCTGGGGTGCGCCCAATTACAGGGCTACGGTATTGCCCGGCCGATGCCGGCGGAAGATATGCCCGGCTGGATCAGGAGTTGGCCTGATGCCGCGTGGCTTGGGGTCATTAACGGTGAATAATCAAAGAGCGGCGTTTTTCAAGCGTGTGTAGCAAAACAAGAAAAGGTTAAGCATGTCATATCATCGTTGGTTTATATCGTTCTCCCTGATTGCCATGTGTGCTCTGACGACTTTGGGCCTTTCGGCGTGTGGCGAGAAGGAGCCGATGCGTATCGGCTATGTTGGCAGCGTTTCAGGGCGCACGGCGGATCTTGGCATCGGTGGCCGCAATGGTGTTCAGCTTGCCGTCGAACAGCTCAATGCCAAAGGGGGGGTCGATGGACACCTGGTCGAGTTGTTGTTGAAGGATGATGAAAACGACCCGGTGAAAGCCCAGCAGGTGGTCAAGGAACTCATCGAGGCGCGCGTCGAGGCGATCGTTGGGCCGATGACCAGTAACATGGCTCTGGCCGTGGTGCCGCTGGCTACTGCGGCCGGGGTGTTGATGATCGCGCCGAGCGTGGCCAGTAATGATTTAAGTGGCAAGGATGACCAGTTCTTTCGGGTGATCGCTGACAGCGCTTTTCACGCCACAGGCATGGTTCGTTTTTTGCTGGACAAGCGCCAGGTCAAAACGCTGAATGTCGTCCTCGAAATGGGGAATAAGGCCTATACCGAGTCCTGGTTTTCCTCCTTTGAAAAATCCTATGCCAATGCCGGAGGAAAGGTTGGCAAAGTGGTCCGTTATGCCGCGACCATGGATGTGGATTTTTCCAAGCTTGCTGCAGCGGCCCTCGAAGGCCAACCCGAAGGGGTCGTGCTGGCCAGCAGTGCGGTCGATGCGGCGTTGTTCGTCAATCAGTTCAGACAAAAGCAGGCGGGAGTACAGATATTTACCACCGAGTGGGCGGGGACCGGAAAGCTGATCGAACTCGGTGGCTCCAATGTTGAGGGTGTTTTTGCCCCGCAGTACTTTGACCGCTATAACACGGCACCTGCTTATGTCGCATTCCGCAGCGCCTACCTGCAGCGCTTTAATCAGGAGCCGGGATTTCCTGCAGTGACCGGTTTTAATGCCATTCAGGTGGTTTTTTCCTCGCTGCGCGCGCGTCAGGGCAAGGAAACACTGAAACAGGCGCTCTTGCGCGTACGCGTGTTTGACGGACTTCAGGAAACGTTTTCCTTTGATGACTTTGGTGATGTACAGAATCTCACCTTCTTTACGGTCATTAAGGATGGACGCTATCTGATGGTTCAGTGAAAGGGTGAAGATGGCCTCAAACAAGCGCCGCGAATGGCCCCTGGCGGTTATTCTCACCTGGCGTTTCGGCGCGGTAACGCTGATTCCGATCAGCGTGCTTTGCCTAATGTTCGTTCTCTATTTCGTGCCAAAAATCAAGCAGGACGTTGAGGATCGGCATGCCGCCTTTGCCTCCAGCGTGGTGATTCAGAGCGAAAATTATTTTGCTTCGGCGGTGCGCGAGTTGGGAACCCTGAGCCGGATGCTGACCAGTCGTGTGGATATCCAGGAGCACGTTGGCGATCTGCTCGACGCTTATGCCTCGGGCTCTGATTATTACGAAGCCATCTATCTGACCGACGTGCGGGGGCGGGTTGTTTCGATCGGCTTGCCTGACAATGTGCGGCATCTGCGGGCAAATCACCTCGGACTCGATGTGTCGGGTCGGGATTTTTTCATTGAAGCACGCCGTACCGGGCAGCCGGTCTGGTCCAACAGTTTCCTTTCTCTGGTCAGTGGCCGGCTGGCCGTCGCCGTCGCCGTGCCGGTCGGCGAGCTCATGCTGGTTGGTGAAGTGGCAACGGCACCACTGCCAGCGCTGGTTCGCCAACTCGCCGAGCACAACGACTTGCAAGTCATGCTACTCGACCGCAACGATCAGCTGATTGCTCATTCCAGCGGGGCGTTTGCCAACCAGCAATTGAATTATGGGGAGTTGCCCATCGTCCGGGCGGGCCGTTCCCATAACATGATGGATGCCTTGCCTTTTGTACTCACTGGCGAACAGATGGTTGGCTCTGCTCGCATAGTCAAGGGGCCGCAATGGCTGGTTGTGGTTGCCGAGCCGGAGCACTCGGCCTACCAGCAAATCAACAACTTTTGGCTACGTATTGCCGGCGTTTTTGGCGTCGCGCTGCTCGTCGCGCTCGCTGCCGCCGTTATGGCGGCAAGGCTGCTGGCGCGTTTTTTCGAACCGTACCATCAGCTGGCCAAGGCGATTGCCGACGGCCACTATGCGCTTCCGGATATCGAATCCGGCACCGTTGAATTCAACCAACTCGGCGACAACCTGCAGCGCATGGCCCGCGCGATTCAGCAACGCGAACAAGACATGAAGGATGTGCAGTTGGCGTTGCAGGATCTTAACGCGACACTCGAAGAGCGGGTCGAGGTGCGTACGCGCGAAGCGTTTGTCGCCAAGGAAAGTGCCGAGCAGGCCAACCGCGCCAAGAGCGTCTTTCTTTCGAACATGAGTCACGAGCTGCGCACCCCGCTGAATGCGGTACTGGGTTTCTCGCATCTGATGCAGCGTGACATGACCATGAGCGAAGGCAGCCGCAAAAAACTGGAAACGATCAATCGTTCGGGGCAGCACCTTCTGAGCCTGATCAATGACGTGCTCGAGCTCTCGCGTATCGAAGCCGGTCGAATCACCATTGAGCGCGAGTCTTTTGACCTCAAGGACCTGTTGATCCGAATCGAAGAAATGGTCCAGGTGCGTGCTGAGGGCAAGGCGCTGGACTTTCTTGTCGAGCATGAGGCTGACCTGCCAGATTTTGTCGAAGGCGATGCCACCCATCTCAAGCAGGTGTTGATCAATCTGCTCGGCAACGCCGTCAAATATACCGAGCGCGGCAGCGTCAGGCTGCGGGTCAGCCGGTGCAGCGGCGAACTGTGTTTTGTAGTCGCCGATAGCGGTCCGGGCATTGCCGTCGAAGATCAGGAGCGCATCTTCAAGGCTTTCTACCAGACCGAGTCTGGGCAGGCCAAAGGCGATGGCACCGGTCTGGGGTTGGCCATCAGCCGCGAATATACGCGAATGATGGAGGGGACGCTGGAGGTTGAAAGTCAACCGGGGCAGGGCAGCCGCTTCACCTTGCGCCTGCCCTTGCCTGAGGCCGAGCCCTTGCCCCTGAAGCCGCCTGCAGCTCAGATCATCGGTCTGGAGGACGGGCAGGAAGGTCTGCGGGTGCTGGTGGTCGACGACCATGCCGATAACCGCGAACTGGTGCAGCAATTGCTCGAGGCGACAGGTTTCGAGGTGAATACGGCAGACAACGGGCAGCAGGCGGTCGAGTTGTTTCAAAACTGGCATCCGGACTTGATCTGGATGGGCATGCGCATGCCGGTGCTCGACGGTTATCAGGCGACACGACAGATTCGCGGCTTGCCGGGCGGGGATAAGGTAAAAATCGTGGCGTTGACAGCCAGCGCGTTTGAAGATGACCGCGAGGTCATTCTGGCTGCCGGTTGTGACGAAATGGTAAGCAAGCCGCTGGAGGAAGAACGGTTGTTTTCGGTGATGGGCGAGCTGCTCGGGCTGCGCTATCGCCAGTCTGAGGCGACAGCAAGTGAAACAAAAAATCTGGCGCTTGATCTTTCTGCCCTGCCGCCACAGATGCTGGGAAAACTGAACGCCGCCGCCGAGTCGCTGGATCTTCAGGTCGCACGGCAGCTCGTGCTCGAAATCCAGTCAAGCTACCCTGATCTGGCGGCGGCACTCGATGCGCTGGTGCAGGAGTTTCGTTTCGACCGGATTGCTGAGTTGAGCCGGGCGGTCGAAACCTCGATGCCGGAGGACAGCGTTTTGGAATAAGGGAATGACGATGAACAGGTATTCGATCCGTTACGCCATCTCCGCGGCGATATTTAGGGGCTGCCGCGACACCTTCGTGCAAGCCAATACATTCCGGGAGCCTGGTGATGAATGATCTCTCGCCCATGAGTAATACGCTGGCGCCATGGAAGATCCTGGTGGTCGATGATGATGCCGATGTGCATACGACGACGCGCCTGGCCTTGCGCGGCGTTGTTTTTCGCGGGCGGGCGCTGGAGTTTGTCGATGCCTACAGCGGCAAGGATGCCTTGCTTGCCCTGCAGGAACATCCAGATACAGCGATAGTGTTTCTCGACGTGATCATGGAAACCGAGGATGCCGGTCTCGTTGCGGTACGGCAAATTCGCGAGAGCGGTTATACGCTGCCGCGCATTATCGTCCGTACCGGCTTTCCCGGACAGGCGCCTGAGCGCACGGTGATCGTCGATTATGACATCCACGATTACAAGGAGAAAACCGGACTTTCGGTGCAGAAATTGTTTACTTCGGTGATTTCCGCCTTGCGTGCCTATGACGACCTGGTGGCGCTGGAGAATCACCGGCGCGGTTTGTTGAGCGTGCTCGAATCCGGATCGTCTTTTGATTTCAATGCCGTGCAGCGCTATGTTGCCAGCATGCTGGCTGAGTTTGTCACGCTAGCCCGACTGGGCTCCGCGAAGCTGGTCGCGGTTTACCGGCCAACGGCCCGGGCTGTGGAGCGGCCGACGCTGCTGGCTTCGCTGGGCGACTGGCTTGACGCCGCTGCCCCCCTGAGCATCGACAGTTTTCCTGCACAAGTCGCGACCCTCCTGCGCGACTCGCTAGATCAGGCGCAGACGCTTTCCGGGCCAGAGGGCAGCGCCTTGTTCTCGCGCCATCATGGGGTCGATCTGGCCGTGTATGCGGCAGGCCGCGACGTTTTCGTGGGGGCGGACGAAGTTCTGCTGGAAGTGTTTCTGATCAATGTGTGCCAGGCCATCAGTAACCAGCGGACTTTTGCCGATATGGTCAGCGATCGTGATGCCGTGCTGCACGGCTTGGCCTGGCGGGCGGATCACTGGGACGGCTCTGCGGCCGCCAGCCTGCAGCGCATTGCTTCGCTAACCTCAGCGATGGCTGCGAGACTGAATACCACGCTCAGCTTTCCCGATGAAATCGACCGCACTTTCATCAGCAACGTGGGGGTCGCGGCGATGCTGCACGATCTGGGGAATCAGTCGATTCCAGCCGGTTTGCTGAGCGCGCATCGGCCTTTCTCGCCGGCTGAACGGGGGCTGATGGAAACTCATGTGGCCGCCGGAATCAAGGCTCTGTCAGCCTTTTCCCCGGGGCGGCCAGCAGGGGCCTTGGGTCTGGCCCGAGAAATCATTGCCGGCCATCACGAGTGGTTTGACGGTTCAGGCTACCCCAGCGGTGTGCGTGGCGAAGCGATTCCTTTGTCCGCCCGGCTGGTCGCCGTCGCCGATGCCTTCATTGCTCTGACCTCAGCGCGACCCCACCGCCCGGCGCTGGAGGCTGCGGCGGCGGTGGCGGCGATCAGCGCGGAAGCGGGGAGCCATTTTGATCCGTGCATTGTTGAGGCTTTCCTTGAGGTCATGGATGGTGGTTTCTGCGGCTGAGACGATGGAAGTCTTTCTCAACCCCGGAGATTTTCATTTTTACCGCCCGGCGTCTGGCAAACCGCCGCTGACCCGTTTGCATACGCTGCTCGGTTCCTGTGTCAGTGTCATCTTGTGGCATCCGGAGCATCGTCTGGCCGGGATGTCTCACGCCATTCTGCCGGGGCGAGGTCGGCGTAACGTGCTGCCAGGGATGGACGGGCGCTACTGCGATGAATCGATTTCTCTCTTTCGCCAGGAACTCTTGCGCGGCGGATTCCTGGCTCAGCAGTTTCATGTCTATCTGGTTGGTGGCGGGCAGATGTACGCCACGCAGGACAAGGGCCTTTCGATTGGCGAGCGCAATATCGAGACCGCGCGCATCCATCTGAAACAGGCCGGATTCCTTATCCGTAACGAGCATGTTGGCCGGGAGTGCTATCGCAAGGTGACCCTTGACGTGAAAACCGGGGAGGTCGTGGTGACTTTCAATAACCGGACGATCAACCTGAACTCAAGCGCTGCTTCCTGCGTTCGCTGAGGCGCCGGCCGAGGGGCCGCTTTGTGGCAGGGTGAGTGTAAATTGCGTGCCGCCTCCGGGGGGGCTGCTGACGCTGAGATTTCCGCCGAGGATTCCGCAGGCCAGGGTGTAGGCAATGTGCAGGCCCAGGCCGCTGCCGCCTTGCCCGAGTCGGGTGGTGTAAAACGGGTCGAATACACGGTTGAGATTTTCCGGGGCGATTCCCTGGCCGTTGTCGGCAACGAGCAGGGTAATCCGCTCATCCGTGACGCGTTGCGCCGAGACGCGGATGGTACCCGAAGGCGTCCCGGCGAAGCCGTGAATGATCGCATTCTGGATCAGGTTGTCGAGAATTTGTTCGAGATGCCCGGGGTAGGTCTCAAGAACCAGATCAGGATCGATGTCGATGATGACGGCATGTGACGTCTTGTTGATCATGCTGCCCAAGAGCGCGACTACGTCGGCGACGGTGTTGCGTAAATGGATGAGGCGGCGGCGTTCGCTGGCCCGGTCGACTGAAACTTCCTTCAGCGAGTTGATCAGCCGGCTGGCACGATCCAGGTTGCGCAGAATGAGGGCGCTGCCTTCGAGGCAGTGAGCGAGAAATTCATCGATCTCCGGCCCTGGGGCTCCGCTGGCTTTGGCCGCGGCGAATTCGTGCACTAGCGTATGGATGGTGTCGGCCATTAACAGGGAGTTACCGACGGGCGTGTTGAGTTCATGGGCGACCCCCGCAGCCAGCGAACCCAGTGACTTCAGCTTTTCTGATTGCACCAGTTGCTCCATCAGTTCACGCAGTTGGGCATTGCTGGCGGCAAGGCTGGCGCGGGTCCTGGATAGCTCCATCTGCGTACGGACGCGGGCCAGAACCTCATCTAACTGAAAGGGTTTGGTGATGTAGTCCACGCCGCCGGCGTGGAAGGCGCTGAGTTTGTCTTCAATCTCGTTAAGTGCGCTGATGAAGATTACCGGAATGTCCTTGAGATCCTCTGCGGCCTTGATTCGCTTGCAAACTTCGTAACCATCCATTCCCGGCATGCATATGTCGAGCAGAATCAGGTCGGGTTTCTCGGCAGCAATGGCGCGCAAGGCCAGTTCGCCGGTGAGCGCCGGCCGGACCTTGTACCCCCCCGTCTGCAGCATGCTGCCAAGCACTTGAAGATTGCTTGGGTTGTCGTCAACGATGAGGATGTTGTCAGAGAGGTTCATGGGCACAGTTGAGCGGTGTCAAAAAGCTTGAGGGACGGAAAAAAGGCTGTTTCGATACGTTGTCCGGCAGAAGGCTATTTCATGCTACCAGTTTTTCCTGTGCTTGCTCACTGAGTCCGCTCTCCAGGCGCTGAATCGCCGAGGGGGCTCCCGAGTTGAGTGAAGAGGCCTGGCCGGAACCTTTTGCCTGGCAATGCTCTCTGATGGATACGCATCGGCTGCGCCGGTCGGGCGTGGCATTGCTTCACGGTGAGTCAATGGAGGTGTGACATGAGTCGAGCCAACGCTCTCGGGTCGCCGCTGGCAGCCAGCGAGATCACCCCGCGCGAGGTCTTCGAGCAGCGTCGGACGCTGATTCGCGCCGCGGCGGCCGGTGCCTTCGGTGCCGCACTGACGCCCTGGTTTGCGCGCAACGCCTTTGCCGAAACGGTGTCGCCCAATCCTGGTAACGTCAGACTGGCCGCCAAAACCAATGCGCAGTTTGTGGTGATGGATAATCCCACGTCGTACAAGGACGTGACGAGCTACAACAATTACTACGAATTCGGCACCGACAAGGCCGACCCCGTCAAACGTGCCGGCAGCCTGATCACCCGGCCGTGGACGGTGACCGTCGACGGGCTGGTCAAGAAACCCAGAGTTTACGATATCGATGAACTGCTCAAGCTGGTGCCGCTCGAAGAACGTATTTACCGGATGCGCTGTGTCGAAGGCTGGTCGATGGTCATTCCGTGGATCGGGTTTTCGCTCGCCGAACTGATTCGCCGCGTCGAGCCGACCGGCAGCGCGAAATACGTTGAATTCACCACCCTGGCCGACCGCAAGCAGATGCCCGGACTGTCTTCGGCTGTGCTGCAGTGGCCGTATGTCGAAGGCTTGCGTCTGGATGAGGCGATGCATCCGCTGACGCTTCTGGCTTTGGGCCTTTATGGCGAAGTGCTGCCGAAACAGAACGGTGCGCCGGTGCGCCTGGTAGTGCCGTGGAAATACGGATTCAAGAGCGCCAAGTCGATTGTCCGCATCCGCTTTGCCGAGTCGCAGCCGCAGACCAGCTGGAACGTATCGGCGCCACAGGAATACGGCTTTTATTCCAACGTCAATCCTGAAGTTGATCACCCGCGCTGGAGCCAGGCCACCGAAACACGGATTGGCGATGGCGGCGGTCTGTTCAAACCCAAGAGAAAAACTCTTCCCTTCAACGGTTATGCAGAACAGGTCGCGTCGCTTTATGCTGGAATGGATCTAAAAAAATTCTTCTGAAAGGTCGTTTCCGTCGTCCGATGCCCTCTTTTAACTTCATTCGTCTGAGCGTTTTTGTTGCCAGCCTGTTGCCGCTCGGCCGGCTGGCCTGGCTCGGCGTGCACGACGATCTCAGCGCTAATCCGCTGGAGTTTGTGACGCGCTCAACCGGGACCTGGGCGCTGGTGTTTCTCTGCCTGTCGCTATCGATCACTCCGCTCAAGCGTTTGACCGGTCAGCCGCAGTGGATGAAGTTGCGGCGCATGCTCGGGCTGTACTGCTTCTTCTATGCGCTGCTGCATTTCACGCTGTGGCTCTGGCTTGACCATGATTTCGACCTGCTGGCCATGGGCCGGGACGTGCTCAAACGACCGTTCATCACCGCCGGGTTTACGGCCTTTATCCTGCTGCTGCCGCTTGCCGTGACGTCGACCAAGGGCATGATGCGGCGCCTGGGAGCGCGCTGGGTGAAGTTGCATCGTCTGGTCTATCTCATCGCGCTGTCAGCGATCCTGCACTACTGGTGGCACAAGGCCGGCAAGAACGATTTCGCTACCGTCAGCCTCTATGCCCTGGCGGTAGCAGGATTGCTCGGCATCCGCGTGTACTGGGCTGCCAAGGGTTGGAGCAAAACCTTGTTCAGGGACCGGTCTCTCTAGGACGTTCTGGTCGCTTGCGTTGCTTCGGTGACGCCATTCATCTAGACTCCTCAACCTTGTGCTGACTCAGCCGGCACCGGCTTTCCGGAGAAGAACAGGTCGCCCCCTCATGCCAGCAAATATCCTTATACCATTTGCCGTTCCCTACGCCGACAGGATAATCAAAGGGGATCGTTTCCACGGTCGTTTGCCGCTGCAGACCTTGCTCATCCATGGTGCGGGGGCCAGTGAGCGTGGCCGTTTTGCGCCCCTGCGCAGCACGCTGCACGGGTGCGGTATCGGAACCACGGCGTTTGACTGTGTCGGACATGGCGAGACCGGCGGCGCGCTGCACGAATCCTCGCTGTGCAGCCGGACGCGGCAGGCCGAGGCGGTGATCAATGCACCGCATAGCGCGGTTCCGCGAGCCGTCGTCGGTACCAGCATGGGCGCCTACAACGCAATCAAATTGCTCGAAACGCAGGCGCTGGAGGCGCTGATTCTGGTAGTTCCTGGTGTCTATACCCCAGAGGCGTATGACATCCCTTTTGGCTCGGGCTTTTCCGCGGTGATTCGCCAGGAACGGAGCTGGGAGCAGAGCGATGCCTGGGGCATACTTAGAAAATTCACCGGCCGGCTGCTGGTCATTGCCGCGGAACACGATACAGTGATCCCGCGTGAGATTCCCGAGCGACTGTTTCAGTCGGCACATCAGGCGTCCTGGCGTAAACTGTGCGTTGTTCCGGGCGCTGAACATAACCGGCTGTTTTCACTATTGGCCGAGCGCCCGATCGAGTTCGAAAAGACGATGGATTTGATTCTCGACTGCCTTGATCCGGCGGTCTGATGGTTTGGAGGGTGGTTTTGTTGATGGCAAAAAAAATCATGATGCGGCAGTGGCATCATCAGTCAGTGCGGATTCTGGCGTGTGTTCTGGGGTTGCTGGGCGTCACTTCGGTCGATGCACAACAGGTGATCTGTCACTACACCTACGGCGGGGAAACCCAGCAGCTGGTGGTGCAACCCGTTGCTTCGCCCTATGCTACCAAGGGTGTTCCGGTGGGCTCGTTTTTTGAGTTCCGCGCAGTGTTTCAGAACAAGCCTGCCGATATTGCTGCGATCAAGATTTATACCTACGCTGAACGTGAGGAAGGTACCGTGCTGGTTCATCAGGCGGTCTATCCCTATCCTCCGGCGCGCCATCGAATGACCAATTATGGCTTTACCGGCGTGCATTTCGTCTACGAGGCGATGAGTAATGCCGAACTGAAGTACTGGTGCGAACTCGAACCGGCTGAAACAGCCTATGCTCCGGCGCGGCGGGCCGTGCCATGAAGCGGTTGGTGTGCGTGATGGCGGCGCTGTTGGCCTGTGCTTCGGTACAGGCCGAGCCGGTGCGTCTGGTCTTTGTCGGTGACCTCCTGCTCGACGACGGGCCAGGCAAAATGATTGCTTCCGGGAGAGATCCTCTGGCGCATTTTGACGTGCAGTTGCGTGATGCTGATTTTACCATTGGCAATCTGGAATGCCCGATTGCCACGGTCGGGCAGCCACTCGAGCACAAGGTGTATTCTTTCCGCGCCGATCCGCAGGTCGTTCCGCTGTTGCAGAAACGTTTTGACGCGCTGGCGGTATCGAATAATCATTCGGGCGATTTCGGCAAGGCGGCTTTTCTTGAAACCCTGAGTCATCTTGACCAGGCTGGGATTCTCTACTTTGGTGGCGGCAAGGATCTGGCCAGCGCACATGCGCCGCTGTGGATCGAGCGTCAGGGCCTGCGCATTGCCGTTCTCGGCTATAACGAGTACAAGCCCAGAGCGTTCGAGGCCGGGGTTGAGCGTCCAGGGGTGGCCTGGAGCGAGGACAGCCAGGTGATCAGTGACATCCGCGCCGCGCGGGCTAATGGCGCCGATCTGGTCATCCCGTTCATGCATTGGGGCTGGGAACTTGAGCCCCAGGCCAGCGAACGTCAGCGGGAACTAGCCCGCCTGATGATCGACGCCGGTGCCGATGTCGTTGTTGGCGGGCACGCGCATGTGACGCAGGGCGCTGAAATTTATCGTGGCAAGCTGATCGTCTACAGCCTCGGTAACTTCCTCTTTGATGGCTTTGAAAGCCCGGAAGCCAAGCGCGGATGGATGCTGCGTCTGACGCTCGATCGTCAGGGCTTGGTGGCCTGGCAGACTCTGGCGGCGCAGATGGATGCTGAAGGGGCGCCACACCCGGTGCCGGGTACTCTCACTCCCTGTGGAGCGATGCGCGAGGCTGGGCTGCCTACGGATAGGCGTCTGCAGATGTGCGTCAATCCATAGGGTGAGTCAGCCCTCGTTGAACCAAGGGAGGTCCGCAGTGTCGGCTACTTATATGAATAATTTCCCGCATTAGCTTTTATGCCCACCTTGCCGCCCGATTCGATGGTCCCCAGAGTGTTGTCGGCCATTACAGCCGTGTTGATGGGGCTTTGTTGTTTAGTCGCGGGGTTGATCGTCATAAACTCGATCGAACATTCCAGAGTGAATCACGTTCATCGTGAGGCTACTACGCTGGTTTCCGGTATGGCCTCTGATAGCTTGAGTCGTTTGCGTCGTGCCGTAAAGGATCTCAAGGCTGATTGTTCGGAGAATACACTCAAAGAATTACGCCGTTGGTTACTGGCGTCAGAGTTTATTAGTGAATTTGGTGTATTAGACGATCAGGGGCGTTTGATATGTACCACCACCGACGGCGTGCTGCGCTTTCCAGTCACGGGACTTGCCCCCGACGCTGTCTTTGAAGTCCAGAAAACCGGAGAAGTCTTCAGGGCTTACTACAACCGCCCATTGGAGGTGAGTGAGCAAGGGCTGCGATCCTCAATCACTTCATTGTCCCAGTTCAATGTGGTGGTCAGTCCCTTTAAGCTCAAGGATCTCTTCGCGCTGGGGGTTGATATTATCCGCATTTCCCGACCCAGCCGAGAATCACTCGTCGCCTATCGTAGCCCGACGGTCTCCGATGAGTTGATGCAGCGACTCAGCAAGCATCAGATAGCCGAAGGTGATGTCAGCCATTGGGACCTTCCGACATGGAGCTACCTGGCATCAAGTGTCGTTCCAAATACAGGCTACGTTATACAAAGTGCAACGCCTATTGCGCAGGTGCTGCAGCGCTATAACTTGTTGCTCATCGCCTTATTTGTCGTATCTTCTGTCGTTGGCGTCCTGACCTTTATGGCGACCCTTCCGGCGATCCTCCCGCGCTTTTCATTTGAAGCGCAAATCGAAAAGTTGTTGCACGCAGACAATGTGGTTTGCATGTTGCAACCCATCTACAGCCTTGATAGCCAAAAACTGTCGGGTTGCGAACTATTAATGCGACTGCAGGATGGAGAAAACCTTGTCTATCCCGATCGCTTGATACCGACGGTTCTCCTCCAGAAGCTGACGGAACGCTTTGATCGAGCCGTTATCACGCGAGCGGCAATTGACCTTGAGGTTGTGGACTTTCCGTCGGGCTTCAAAGTTGCGGTGAACTTTTTCCCGGAAACATTCCTGAGTGGCCTGGCGCGTCGACTTCTCGAGGAGAAATTCGCCAGTCTAGTCAGTAAAGGTATTCAGATCTGCCTTGAAGTGACCGAGCAGCAGGCTTCAGCTGAAATCGTCAGTGAAATCCATGAGCTCAAGCAACACGGGTATTTAGTATCCGTCGATGATTTTGGGACGGGCTTTTCCAATCTTGCCAGCGTGAGGTCCTTAGCCCCCCATTTTCTCAAGATCGACCGTTCATTTGTTTGGGATATGGAGGACAGTACCGTTCGCTCTACTTTAATTCCTGAAATTATTCAGATTGCCAGAGCCGTGGGCGCCAAGGTGGTCGCCGAGGGTATTGAGAACAGAACACAAGTTGAGCGCTTAAAAGAGCTTGGCGCTGAATATGGCCAAGGCTATTTTCTCGGGAGACCGCAATCTGTCGCTGAATTCGCCGCGCTCTTAAAGCATAGCAACGAAGAACAAAAGGAGGCCGGGTGATTAAGCGCTTTTTCGAAGCAAACTGTTTTTGTCTTCAAAGAGGCCGCAGTTGCCGTGGGTCATTCCTGATGGGTAATAATATTGCAAATAGATTTAATATATAACCAACTGTTATTAATTTGTTTGTATTAAAATAACACCTGCTTGTTTGCAGATATGTTGGAAATAAGCGTCAGTATATGAACTTTGATCTTATAAGTACATTGATTTAATAGCAGAATGGACAAAATGTGAAGTTTAATTCCATAACGAGCATCGTTGTTACATTTTTTTATGCCTTGGTTTGTCGAATATGACGGGTTCTTTCTCTGCACAAAAGAGGGACGGGTAATTAACCACTTTTACGGGGCAAACTGCTGTCTTCTGAGATCCCGTTAGGCAATTTGAATAAACCGCACAAACCCACAACACAACCCTAGCCAAAGAGTAAATGATGTCTATGATTAAGAAATCCATAAAACTAATTACCATCATCTCAACAATACTGCTTGTTTGCGGCTGTGCTACTTCGCAGCGGATGAGTGATGACGATAGAGCAAAGATTAAATCCGTAATAATTAATGAATCAGTGGAGAAAGGGCAAGTATTCCTATTGGCTCCTGGTGGTGCCAGCGTCGGTTTAATGTTCGGTGCTGTAGGCGGGGCGGTAAGCGCAGGCTTAATGGTTGACGCTCAAACAGCATTTACAGACTATCTGTCACAAAACTCAATTTCTATTGAAAAAATAATTCGCGAGGAAGTTGAGAATGCGGTGCAGGGTTCAGGGAAACTTACTATCGCCAGTTCCTCGGAGAGCACCATACCAACCATCAAGATCTCTGTCCTTCAGTATGGATTTGGCGTCACACACCTTCTTAGCTCAAACGTGGTTCCAGTTTTGTATATTAAATGCGAAATGGTCGATAGTTCTGGCAAGGTTGTTTGGAGTGAAAGTGATCGGATGCTACCTTCGATAGCCAGTCCGATGGACGCGATTGCTTGGGCACAGCTAACAAATGACCCAAAGAAAATCGAAGATCAATTGCGGAAAGCGTCAAAATACCTTGCTGATAGGATAGTGAAGGAGCTTTGAGCGAAGTAACGGCTTTGGCGTCATCTACCAGCCTTGCTTTAGAGCCAAAAAGGGGAATGTCGTTTTGTATCGTCGCTCCTTAGCCTTGATGCCGAAGGAGCAAATTTGAATGGCCACAACATATTGGCTAGAGGTAACCAAGAGTTATTCCCCACTGTGCTGGCGCAAGACTGGTTTGTTGGCGGTAACCTGTTCGTTAGCTACGGACAGGTTATTACGATAGCGCCTTTTCTACCTTACGGGCCGCGCAAGCTGTCTGTGTTTTTAGGATGATCATATCTAACGTGAGCAGTGTGCGGTGCTTTACGTGTTCGGTTTCCCCCTGATTATTGCCTTGGATGTACTGTGCGCACAGCCCCTGGCTAGCTGAATATTGCATTCGGGAGGCGTCGGGACAGCAGACCCGTGCCTCTTGATGTGCGTAAACTATAAAGGCCAAAAAATCGAGGGGCACGAACGTCAGCGATCAATATCGGCTGGTAGGCGCCGCTCACCTGTGGTGATGCTGATCTTAGGCGTTGTTATAGATTGTGTTGCGGTAGCTTTTATTCAGTGGTGGGTACAAGCAATGCTTAGACCGGTGGATGATTCAACCATCTCAGCAGCATCGCAAAAAGTTCATTGGGATTAAATGGCTTGGAAATGAAGTCATTCATCCCGACCTCGGCGCACCTTAGTTTGTCTTCGGCAAAGGCGTTGGCCGTCATCGCTAGGATAGGGGTGGCATGGCACTCCGGGATGGCACGAATCTGCAAAGTGGCCTGAAGGCCATCCAGGTTTGGCATCTGCATATCCATCAGAATCAGTGCATACGACTCAGCTTCTGCCTTTCGCACGGCCTCAAGGCCATCTTCTGCCACATCGACATTCAGCCCGACCCCTTCCAAGAGCAAGCGGGCGATTTCCAGATTGATGGCTTCATCGTCAACCACCAAGATTCGACGACCGTGATGGTGTTGGCGAATCTCTGATCCGGCATCTGCGGAGTCACGCTGTGGCCTCACAATGTCCTGGCCGGTTTTCTTTTTCAGGCAGACCGTAAACCAGAACGTGCTACCGCCGCCCGGGGTACTCTCCCCGTCGGCTTCTCCGCCCATCAATTCGGCAATTTTCTTGGTGATGATCAGTCCCAATCCGGTCCCGCCGTACTTGCGCGTGGTGTTGCTGTCCGCCTGCTCAAAGGCATTGAAGAGCCGGGTCAACGTTTCAGGCTCGATGCCGATGCCGGTATCCTGGACTTCGAAACGTAATAAGACACTCTGCTCATCTTCTGACAGCTGTTTGACCCGTAAAGTGACGCTGCCGGTCTCGGTGAATTTAATGGCATTAGTCGCGTAATTGAGTAAGGCTTGCTGCAATTTTGTATGGTCACCAAGCAGAACGGCGGGTAACTCACCCACTTCGCTGCGCAATAGCAAATGTTTGGCTTGCGCCCGCTCTTGAAGCATCGTCAGGACGTTTTCAAGAATGCTGTCAATTCGGACATCGGTTTCTTCGAGCAAGAGCTTTCCGGCTTCGATCTTGGACAGGTCAAGAATGTTATTGATGATTTCAAGAAGATGCTTTCCGGCCGTGTCGAGTTTCTGCAACTGTTCTTCCTGTTCCGCAGTAACGCCGGCATGCCTGATGAGGTAGGCCATGCCGGTAATGGCATTCAGCGGGGTGCGGATCTCATGTGACATATTGGCCAGGAAGGCACTCTTGGCGATGTTGGCTGATTCGGCGGCCTCTTTGGCATTGCGCAGTTCCAACGTCTGGTTGGCGACCATGGATTCAAGATGATCGCGATGCTCGGCCAATTCATTCTCGGCGCGGCGGCGTTCGGCAATTTCGGTTTCCATCGTGCGAATGCTTTCGCAGATTGTGTCCGCCATGCGATCAAACGAATGCTTGAGACGGCCGATCTCATCTTTCCCCGAGGAGGAAAAGCGAAAATCAAGCTCGCCTTCCTGGAAACGCAACATGCCGGAGATGATGGCGACAATCCGCGAGGTGATTGATGAGGCGAGCCAGATGGCGATACCAATCACTGCGGCAATCATGATCAAGGTGGAAATAATCAACTTCTGGGCGGTCGAAGAAAGCCCCTGATGGATGGCTTCCTGGCTCATTTTGCCCAAGCTGAGCATTTCCTGATCTGCTGTCGTTACCAGCGCATCGAGTCGCTGCCTGGAAGCATTGGCTGGACCATGAAATTCGTCGACATTGGCTCCGATCGTGACAAAACCAAAGCCCCTCGGTGAATTGCCGTAAGCCCCCGTGTAGTAGGGGATAGCGGCGGCGGTGGTGAGCTTCCACAGGCCGGTCCAGAAGATTACGAATGAGCCCGATCCTCCCCGTTCGGTCAGTGAGTGCCAGCCAATACATTGGGGTGCGAAATTCAGATAGCGGCAATCCAGCCCGATTCGCCCCCGCTTGATCGACTCAATAGATGGCTTTTTGTCCAGTCCCTGATTCCGAAAAATCGGCACGTTTTTGATGAATTTCGCATAGGATAGGCCACTGGTTTTCCACGCGGAATAGTCCCGGTCTTCAAGCCAGGGTTCGACCTGCTCACCGGTTTCAGGATCATAACCGACGATTGAATGATGGCGTGGATGAACGATGCTGCGCCCCTGGTCATCCCAGATGAATGCATAATTGCCTGATGCAGGGTCGGGAATGTCGGCATAGCGCCCTTCGCTTGGTGTCACATGGTCGGTAAATTCCGCGATATGGCTGTGGTCCAGAGCCAGGGTGACGTAACCAGAGATGTGCCCCTCCTCGACGACCGGGCTGGCCCAGCGAACCAGTCCCTGAAACCGCTTGCCGACGGGGTTTTCTTTTCCGGCATAAGCCGATTCCTCCGGCGCAAAGGGCACGCCGGCTTTGGCTGCGGCATCGGGGGTATAAGCGCCGATGATCTTTGACCCGACATAGGCGCCGATGACCGGGGATACGTATATTTCTCCGGGTTTAAGTTTCTTCAATTCGGCGAAGTACGTCTCGGCCTTGACAAAGGTGTTGCGACGATCGGCAACATTAACTCGTCGTGTCGGGAGCAAGCGGGAATTGGAGATTTTGACTACTTCGTTGCCGTTGAGATCAATGAAGCTCATCTCCAGATAGAGCGGCTTCATTTTGGCGACGGCAAAGTCATCCTGCGCGCGGTAATGGAAGGCCTTGGTATTATCCTTGGCGCCCGGACTGACCGTCTCGGTTTTTACCGCAACCGCTTTTTCAGGTTGCCATGACTTGCCGTCCGGAGCGAGCTGCCATTTTCCATGATCAATGTTTTGGCGAACACGTGAGTCAAGAAATCGACGATAGGCAGTTTCACTGGGTTCGATCCTCGATGCGAGATGGATATCTGCGTCGCGATCATAGAGAAAATAGGCAACCTGCCGGGCAATATCGGTGGTCAATCGCTCAATGTCGTCGCGCGCGCGGTCGTCCAGGGCGGCAACGGAGTCGGCAATGGCGTCTTTTCCAATCTCAGCTACGGCCTTGTCTGCCGTGGCCATCAGCTCAGCCGTTCGAGCCGCCAGCGTCTGCCCCAGATGCTGGGTTTCAACCCAGGCAACCCAGCCCAGAGCCATCAAGGGCAGAACCTTGATAAACAGGAACAGAGCGATTAGTTTGCCGCGCATGCCCATGGGACTATGTCTTCAAGTGTTGTCGCAGAAGAACAATGAGATAAATATTATGCTCAATGATGTCATATGTTTGGACAGTATAGGAACTGATTATTGTTGCGTTTCCGCAAGTACCTAGAACGTACCCTTTACTGAAAGGCGGCAACGATTTTTGCCAAAATATGTTCTTTGGATTTCACCGTCTTGCGAGCGTAAATCTGCTCAGTCGAAGGTGCGCTGTTGACACCTGATCGTTGACCTTGGATATACTGAATTTTTCAACCCTCTATTGAGAGTCATCGACCATGAATGAATTCCGCGTTGCTGTAATTGGTGCTGGCGAAACGGGTACACCTTTGCTGAAGCAACTCCTTGAATCGGGCTTCATTAAAGTATTGGGCGTTGCTGATCTGGATCTCGCCATGCCGGGCATCGCCCTGGCACAGAAACACGGCGTCATGGTGACCAGTAATTTCATGGAGCTCGCCGCTTTCGGCAAGGACGTGGATGTGATCGTTGACGTGACCGGCGCGCCAAAAGTTCGGGAAGCCCTGCGCAAGCACATGGTTGAAACCGGTAACAATCACACCCTGATCATGCATGAGCGCATCGCACTGATGATGATGTCACTCTCCGCCGGCCAGCTGGTGACCGTCAAGCACGAGTCTTTGGACTACAAGTAATTTAGAGCCTATTTCGGTAGGTATCGTTGGTTGCGCCGGCTCGTTGCGGGATGCACCCCAAGGGTACTTCCTTCGGGGCGCAACACGGCAATGCGCCCGCAACGAGC
>JBAXHE010000048.1:0-21542 GCA_037139055.1 Betaproteobacteria bacterium
TCGAGCTCGACGCGCCGCGACTCGAGCAGATCGAGCAGCACCTTGCCCGCCGCATCCTGCTGCAAAGGCTCAAGCGCGCCAAGCACTTCCAGCGCTTTGTGCAGACGTCCCATCCAGCGCGCCAGCGGCGCCGGTTTGGCGCGCAACAGGGTGGTCGCCGCTTCAATGCGCTCGAGGAGTGCCAGTCCGAGGGTTCGGGAGTCATCCGCAGCCGCCGCCTGCAGAGCACTGCGGATACGCGGCAGCCCGGCCTTGACCGAGGCCGAACGAATCACCGATTCAAGGGTAAACACCGCCGCCTTGCGCTCGATCTCGAGGCAATCGGAAAAAACATAGGGCGATTTGCACAGATCGAGCAGGTCGCGGTAATAGACGCCTCCGGCCGCCGTTTCGATCAGTGCATCGACGGCTGCGGCGGCGCGCGAGGTGGACAGTTTCCAGCCGGTTTCGTCGCTGACCAGGACGCCCTCGCGCTCAAGCAGGGCGCGCACCCGACGCGCCGTCAGGCGATCCTGCGTAATCAGCACCAGGCGCCGCAAGCCGGCTGCCAACCATTTCGCAATTTGCGCCACGACAGCCTGCGCTTCGTGTTCGCGGCCGCTGGTCGGCACCAGTTGCAGACGCAACGCCGTCGGATCATCCAGTGGGCTTTGTGGATAGTCTTTGGCCAGTTCAGAGGCGCGAGCGAACAGGGGTTCAGCGGCGGCTTCTGGCCAGGCCGCCGCCAAGGTCGCCATCAAGGGTGACGTGCAGGCAGTTCGTGGCGCCGGATGGAACACCCACAGCGGCTGAGCGTTACCGTAGGCGCGTAAAAAATCCCGCTCGGCCGGCTCAAGTGACTCCTCCGGTGCCGCATCAAGCAGGACAAACAACGGCTGAGCTAACGCCGATTCCCCAGCCTCTTGCGCCAGCGCCGCCAGTCGCAGCCGATAGACGGCCGCCGCATCGGGTTTCCCCGCCGCCGCCAGCGCCCGCCAGAGTTCATGCACCACACGTGATTCGAAAGCCAGCGGCGCCGAAGCCCGCAAGGCATAGGCGCGTTGCAGTTGCTCGGCCAGATCCGCTTGATCATCGGGGAGCGCCACGGCAGCGGCAGTCAGTTCATCAAACAGGCTGGCCATTTCGGAAGCGATGCCCCACAGGGCAGCCTCATCGAACCAGCCGCGCTCGCGCAGGGCTTCGTGCAGCAAGACCAGACGTTCGCATTCCGACAGGGGCTCGGGGATTCCCGGAAGGCTGGCCGACTGCACCCAGTGCGTCAGGGTATCAAAGCGCGGCAATAACACGGGCCGAGGCGCAGCACGCAACAGCGCGGCGCGCAAATCGGCAGCAATCGGCAAGGCCGGGACCAGAACCAGCAGCGCGGACAGGTCACCCGCGGCAACCTCCTTGGCGCAGCGTTCCAGCAGGGCGCAGGCGAGCGCGTCAAGAAACCCTTCGCCGACGGGAAGAGGCGTCGACTTCAACCCGTCAGGACCATGCGACATGCTGGAAAACCCCTTGAATCAGCGTTTGAGAAGCTCGATTTTATTCGGGATTCCGTTCCAGCCACTGGCATCTTCCGGGGGTTCCTTGCGCTCACTGATCACCGGCCAGGTTTTGGCCAACTCGGCGTTCAGCGCGATGAACTGAAGCTGATGCTCGGGCACATCATCCTCGGCATAAATCGCCGAGGCCGGGCATTCGGCCACGCACAGGGTGCAATCGATGCACTCCTCCGGATCAATGACCAGAAAATTGGGGCCTTCGTGGAAGCAATCGACGGGACAGACGTCAACGCAGTCGGTGAACTTGCATTTGATACAGTTTTCGGTAACAACGTAAGCCATTTTGCGCTTCGAGTGGTGAAGGAAGGAAAACTATAGCGCATTTGAAACGACGAAGGGATCTTAGGGGGTGTTGCCTTGAATTCATCCTTCCCATGACGATATTTTTTCGCTACGATAGAACCAAGCCGCTCAGTTATGTGTCTATTGGCATAACTTCTGGTACCTATTTCTTAATTTCTCAATTTCTCCGATCCCTCAAGAGGCTTCCTGATGAGCGAACATATCCATTACATTTCCGATGACACATTCGAAGCCGATGTCCTACAGGCAGAGCTGCCGGTGCTGGTCGATTACTGGGCCGAATGGTGCGGCCCGTGCAAGATGATTGCCCCGATCCTCGACGAAATCGCCAAGGAATACGCCGGCCGAATGAAGGTTTGCAAACTGAACATCGACGACAACCACACTACCCCAGCCAGTTTCGGTGTACGCGGCATTCCCACGCTGATGCTGTTCAAGGCCGGCAATGTTGAAGCGACCAAAGTAGGCGCGCTGTCCAAATCACAACTCGTTGCTTTCATTGACAGCAATCTGTAAAGGCTATACCCTCCCGCCTGAAGGTTCAAATTAAGCGACTCCTGACAACAGGAAATAACAGTCCGAATTGAACTTTCAGGGGAAATCCCTGTAGCAATCTTGTTGTAAACCCCAAGCAGCACCCAATCCCAAGCCTCTCGCCGTACGCGTTTCAATCGCGACCACGCCCAGCGCATCACGCACCTACCCTCATCACTTCAAAAAATTCACTCATGCACCTATCCGAACTCAAAGCCCTACATGTAAGTCAACTTCTCGAGATGGCCGTTACCAACGACATCGAGGGAGCCAATCGACTTCGCAAGCATGAACTGATCTTTGCCCTGCTCAAGAATCAGGCCAAGAAAGGTGAGACCATTTTTGGTGACGGAACGCTGGAAACGCTGCCTGACGGTTTCGGTTTTCTGCGCTCTCCCGACACCTCGTATCTGGCCAGCACCGACGACATCTACGTCAGCCCGAGCCAGATCCGACGCTTCAACCTGCATACCGGCGACACCATCGAGGGCGAAATTCGCACCCCGAAGGAAGGCGAACGCTACTTCGCCCTGGTCAAGGTCGACAAGATCAACGGTGAGCCGCCCGAGGCTTCGAAGAACAAGATCCTCTTCGAAAATCTGACGCCGCTCCATCCAGCGGACCATATGAAACTCGAACGCGAAATTCGCGGCGAGGAAAATATCACCAGTCGTATCGTCGATATCATTGCGCCAATCGGCAAGGGCCAGCGCGGCCTGCTGGTTTCCAGCCCGAAGAGCGGCAAGACGGTGATGATGCAGCACATTGCGCACGCCATTACCTCCAACCATCCGGATGTCACGCTGATTGTTCTGCTGATCGACGAGCGTCCGGAAGAAGTGACCGAAATGACGCGCTCGGTGCGCGGCGAAGTGGTTGCCTCGACCTTCGACGAACCAGCCACCCGCCACGTGCAGGTCGCAGAAATGGTCATCGAGAAAGCCAAGCGCCTGGTCGAACACAAGAAAGACGTGGTCATCCTGCTTGACTCGATCACCCGTCTGGCACGCGCCTACAACACCGTACAACCGGCGTCGGGCAAGGTCCTGACCGGCGGTGTCGATGCCAACGCCCTGCAGAAGCCAAAGCGTTTCTTCGGCGCGGCACGTAATATCGAAGAAGGCGGCTCACTGACGATCATCGCCACCGCCCTGATCGACACCGGAAGCCGTATGGATGACGTGATCTACGAAGAATTCAAGGGTACCGGCAATCTGGAAATCCACTTGGATCGTCGCATGGCCGAAAAGCGCGTCTATCCGGCCATCAACGTCAATCGCTCCGGCACCCGCCGCGAGGAACTGCTGCTCATGCCTGATGTCCTGCAAAAGATGTGGGTACTGCGCAAGTTGCTCTACAACATGGACGATCTCGAAGCGATGGAATTCCTCCTCGACAAGATCAAGGCGACCAAGAACAACGGCGAATTCTTCGACTCAATGCGTCGCTGATCATTGTTTTATTGCAAATCACAAAAGAA
This sequence comes from Betaproteobacteria bacterium, assembly GCA_037139055.1. GTDB lineage: Bacteria > Pseudomonadota > Gammaproteobacteria > Burkholderiales > Rhodocyclaceae > Propionivibrio. The sequence continues at coordinate 3,865 of JBAXHE010000048.1, forward strand.
TCAAGGATAATCCCGCGTTCTCCGGAGTCGGTCACCGAAGTAAGTGTTTATTTCGAGCCGACTAGATCTGACTTACAGGAATGGCCACAGATGAAATCCAATATCCACCCCGATTACAACGAAATTGACGTCACCTGCTCATGCGGCAACGTGTTCAAGACCATGTCAACGATGAAGAAGGCGCTTCACGTTGAAGTCTGCTCGAACTGCCATCCGTTTTATACCGGCAAGCAGAAGATGATCGACACCGCGGGTCGTGTTGAGAAGTTCAACAAGAAATACGGTTCGATGCACAAGTCGGCCTAAGCCGGATCAAGAGTTCCCGCGGACTCAGCAAAAAGGCAGCCGCAGGGCTGCCTTTTTTGTTTAACACACCAGCGCTCCCAGACCGACCATGCCCTTTCTACCGGAACACCCCCGCTTCAAGGGAATCACCCTGCCGCCCAGCGGCTGGGCTTTGGCCGTCCTCCTTTCGCTCTACATTTTTACCGGGCTGATCGGCCACGATCCGTGGAAACACGACGACGCGATCTCCATCGGCATTGCTTTCGACATGGCCGGCAATGGCCACTGGCTGATGCCACATCTGGCCGGCCAAGCCTATCCGGACGCGCCTTTCTATTACTGGATCGCCGCGGGTTTCATCAAACTCTTTTCCTGGCTGCTTCCGGCGCATGATGCCTCGCGGCTGGCCAGTGGCCTGTTTACCCTGCTGGCCCTCGAATTCATACTCCTGACCGCCCGCGAACTTCACGGCAAGGAATTCTCCGCCGTCGCCCCGCTGATTCTGGCCGGCAGCATCGGCTTCCTGTTCCACGCCCACGAAGCCCAGCCGATGCTGGCCGCACTGGCCGCGCACACCGCGGCTTACTGGGCCTTGATCCTGATGCCGCGACGCCGCCGTTTTGCTGCCGTAATTTTCGGCACGGCCGTCGCGCTGGCTTTCCTGGCAGACGGCCTGCTACCCGTACTGACTCTTCTGCCGATCACCGTGCTCTCGCTGTGGAAGTCGGAAAACAGAAGGCAAGACGCCTCATCCATCGCCATGGCCCTCGGTCTCGCTCTGGGACTCTGTGCCTTATGGCTGATTCCGCTGTATGCCCAAGCGCCGGATTATCTGGCCGCATTTCTGCGCGGTGAAGTGACAGCGCTCTTCAAGAATTCTGCTTCGCCTTCAACCAACATCCCGCGCTATCTCAACATGCTGCTGTGGTACGCCTGGCCAGCCCTGCCTCTTGCCGCCTGGGCTCTGTGGTCGAAACGCAAGGCTTTGCGCAGCAAGGCCGTAGCCGTCCCGGCCTTGGCTTTCGCGTCCATCCTGCTGATTCTGGGCTTTTGTACGCCGGTGCATAGCAGCTCGGCGCTGCTGTTGTTACCGCCACTCGTCCTGCTGGCGGTACCCGGTGTCGCCACCCTGCGGCGCGGCGCGGCCAATGCCTTTGACTGGTTCAGTATGGTGGTTTTCACCTTTCTCGCCGCCGTCTGCTGGATCGTCTGGAATGCCCTGGTCTTTGGCTGGCCCGAGGGCATTGCCCGCCAGGCCGTTCGCCTGGAACCCGGCTTTGTCGGCGAGTTCAGCCTGATGGCCTGCGCCTTTTCGCTATTGATCACGCTGATCTGGCTTTGGCTCATCATCACCAGTCCGCGCTCGCCGATCCGCGGCAGCATGCACTGGATGGCCGGGCTGACACTGTTCTGGATACTCATTGCCGTGCTGTGGATGCCCTGGATCGATTACGGAAAGACCTATCGCCCGCTTTCCGCCTCGTTGGCCAAAGCGCTTCCAGCCAAGGTGACCTGTATCGCCAACGCCAACGTGCCCGATGCCATTCTCGCTGTGCTCGATTACTTTGACCAGATCCGCACTGTTCCGCTAGACAGCGATGCCAGCAAGCACTGCAATCTGTTGCTGCTCTCTGGTGAGCCACGCGATTCGGCCGTAGTCACTGCGGCAGGATGGCACCAGACATGGGAAGACCGGCGCCCAGGTGATCGCCATGAAAGCGACAAATTCCACCTTTACCGACGCGGACTCCGGGCCAAATCGGCGACCTCACTGTCGGACATCGCACCGGATGACGACGACGCCGCGAACGGGCGCCGTTAATCGATTATCCATTCCCAAACCGTTTGCGACGCGAAGATGACCGCAGGAAATCCCTGTGGGACGAGTCGCAGACAGTGCTCTAGCACGACAAGACGAAGTCGATGCCCCGAAGGAAATCCCCTTGGGGGACAAAGTCACGGACGGTTTGTAATGGAATCATATTTTGATGAAGTGCTCGCGGTAATATTTCAGCTCTTCAATCGATTCGCGGATATCGGCCAGCGCGGTATGCTCGGATTTTTTGATAAAGCCCTTGGCTACTTCGGGTTTCCAGCGCTTGCATAATTCCTTCAGCGTACTCACGTCGAGATTGCGATAGTGGAACCACTCTTCCAGCTTCGGCATGTAGCGCACCATGAAACGCCGGTCCTGGCCGATCGAATTACCGCACATCGGACTTTCGCCTTTCGGCACATGGGCTTGCATGAACTCCAGCGCCAGCGTCTCAACCGCCGCCTCATCGAGAGTCGACGCCTTGATTTTCTCAATCAGCCCGGAACGGCCATGAGTGGCCTTGTTCCACTCGTCCATCGCCGCCAGCTGCGCCTCGGATTGATGCACCACCCAGACCGGAGATTCAGCGACCAGATTCAGTTGGCTATCGGTGACAATCATCGCCAGTTCGATGATGCGCTCACGCTCCGGATCGAGTCCGGTCATTTCCATATCCAGCCAGACAAGATGATTTGCGTCCTGTGCCATATAATCAGTCCGATTCCAATAAACCGATATTCTGGCACAGCTCAATGAATTCCTTGGCCTCTGATTTTTCTTTTCTCTTTCTCGCCGCACTGGCATTGATGGTCGCTCTTCGGGTGGGCTTGTCATGGCGCCAGATCCGCCACATCCGTGCGCACCGCACGACGGTACCGGAACAGTTCGCCGGACGCATTGAACTGGCTGCCCACCAGAAGGCAGCTGATTACTGCGTCGCACGCTCGCGCTTCAGTCAATGGACCCTCGCCGTTGAAGTCAGCGTGCTGCTGGCGCTGACCTTTGGCGGCGGGCTGCAAGCGCTGCACGAGTTCTGGGCGCCACGTCTGGACGGCCTGGCTTACGGTGTCGCGCTGATCTTTTCCGTCATGAGCATTTCCGGCCTGGTCGACATTCCCCTGTCGCTGTACACCCAGTTCGTTATCGAAGAAAAATTCGGTTTCAATCGCATGACGCTCAAGCTCTTCTTCACCGACATGTTCAAACAGACCGCCCTCGGCATGCTCATCGGTACGCCCGTGCTGCTCGCCGTACTCTGGCTGATGGCGCAGATGGGCGATCTCTGGTGGCTCTTCGTCTGGCTGTTCTGGTGCAACTTCAATCTGCTGATCCTCTTCATCTACCCGACCTGGATCGCACCACTCTTCAACAAATTTAGCCCGCTCGACGATGCGCCACTCAAGCAGCGTATTGAAGACCTGCTGACCCGCTGCGGCTTCGCCACCTCAGGCCTTTTCGTCATGGACGGTTCAAAACGCTCGAACCACGGCAACGCCTACTTCACTGGCTTTGGCAAAACCAAACGCATCGTTTTCTTTGACACCCTGCTCAGCCGTCTGCAACCGCCTGAAGTCGAAGCCGTTCTGGCGCACGAACTCGGACACTTCAAGCACCGCCATGTAATCAAACGCATCATCCTGCTTTTTGCCCTGTCCCTGGGCCTTCTTGCCGCTCTGGGGCAACTGATGCAGGCTGACTGGTTCTATAGCGGACTGGGGGTAAGCGCTCACAATACGGCTTTGGCGCTGATCCTATTCTTCCTCATCGTTCCGGTGTTCACCTTCCTGCTGACCCCTCTGATGAGTCTGCTCTCGCGCCGACATGAATTCGAAGCCGATCGTTACGCCGCAGCGCACGCTTCAGGCAGTGATCTGATCAGCGCCCTGGTCAAGCTGTACGAAGACAACGCCTCGACCCTGACGCCTGATCCGATACACTCGTTGTTCTATGACTCCCACCCCCCCGCCGCACTGCGCATCGAGAGACTGAGTTGAGCTTAACTGGAACCATCATCGCCGCCCACGGGCGGCAATACCGCGTTGAATTGAGCGATGGCGAAACCCTGCTGTGTTTCCCGCGCGGCAAGAAAAGTGAAGTCGCCTGCGGCGATCAGGTCACGGTCGAACGCAGCGGCGATACGCAGGGCGTGATTGTCAGCGTCGAACCGCGCAAAACGCTGCTCTACCGCTCGAACAATTTCAAACAGAAGCTGATTGCCGCCAATGTCACGCAGATCCTCATCGTCGTGGCCACCGAACCCTCGTTCTCCGACGAACTGATCACCCGCTGCCTCGTCGCCGCCGAGAGTCAGGACATGAAGGCGGTCATCGTGCTCAACAAGTGCGATCTGCTTGAGCGTGTGCCCTCGGCACTGGCGACACTGGCACCCTTTGAAAAACTCGGCTACCCGCTGATCCGGCTGTCTGCACTGGCCGACGCTGAAGCGCTACGCCCCTGCCTGTCCGGTCATACCAGCGTCCTGGTCGGCCAATCCGGCATGGGGAAATCAACGCTGACCAATGCCCTGATCCCAGGAACCAATGCGCCGACGCGTGAAATCTCCTCTGCGCTCGATTCCGGAAAACATACGACCACCCACGCCACCCACTATCGACTTGATCAGAATTCGGCGCTGATCGATTCGCCCGGCCTGCAGGAATTCGGACTGATCCATCTGACTCCGGAAGCCATCGAGCATGGCTTTCCGGAATTCAGACCGCTCCTCGGCTGTTGCCGTTTCCGCAATTGCCGGCACGATCGAGAACCCGACTGCGCAGTGCATGCAGCGGTTCAGCGGGGCGACATCAACCCGCGGCGGTTTGCTGTATTCCGTTCGCTGATCAGCGAAAGTACTTAGAGCCTATTTGCCGCCGGGTTTATCTTTCGACATATCCATCACCCCGACGCAACGCTTCAGGATCGCGGCCTGCTCTTCTGCCGATTTTCCCATCAGTTCACAGCCCTGTCCTTCCGGCTTCGGCCGCTCGAGCTTGGCGGGAATCGTTGGCTGCGGTGGAACCGGCGGCGCGACTGCGACAGGCGCTTTATTCTCTTTTCCCAGCGGCTTGGCCTCGCTGACCGGGGCAGGAATAGGCGGCTGACTCCCTTTTGCTGCCGGCAAGCTCAAGCCGGATTTGGTTTCAGCGACCGGAGTTGGCGCTTCAGTTTTCTTCCCGTGAACATCACCCGACCGGGCGACTGAAAACTCTTTGAGGGATGCGAACTGTCTGGAGAGCGACTCGATCTGCTCCTGCAAATTGTCGTGCTCGACGGTCTTTTCTTTCAATTCCTTTTTAAGCAAGACCAATTCTTTACCCATGGTTTTATTCTTCTGGAAAAAGAACACCCCCTCCAGCACCGCCAGGACCAACAGAAGTCCCGCCACGATGGAGAGCATCAACACCCGATTGATCTTCGATTTGGCCGGTGCTGACTCATCAATGACGACTACTTCATCACTTTCTTTAACCACAGCTATTCCTTTACCTATGTAGAACCACTTGCCAGCAGAGCGGGCCGAGTACTGCGCAGGAACAGTAAGGCGCTCTAACGATGAATCCCCGGGACTGAGATGTACCTGTTACTGTGTATGATACTTCTTTCAATGCAGATCGGAATTGCAGTATTCCAGCAGAAACTAGGATTTTTGCCTATTCTGAAGAACGTATTATTTCTGTATCCTCGGGTAATCAAGTTTTTCTGGCTCATCAAATAATACACACAGAGCCTTCAATAGACTTATTCCATGCCACATACCGCCTTGGAGCGGGAATAATAAATGGCAGGATGTTTCACCGAATTGACACCACGTCGTTTTGGGAGTGACTCATGAGACATCATCTATTAAGCGACCTGCAGAATTGGACCGCCGACCTGGGTTCCGGCATTGCCACGAATGACCAGGACTTCAAGCACCTTGCTGACCTGATCAACAAACTTGATGTGGCCATGAGTAACGACGATGGAACGCGGACAGCGGGGGATCTTCTTGATGAGCTGCTGAATTATGTGATTTTGCATTTTGATAATGAAGAGCTGCTGATGCGGCACGTCGCCTATTCTGACTACTCAACGCACACCTTTGAACACCGGCATTTTGTTTCGGACCTTATGGCGTTGAAGCGCGGAATTATGACAGGATCAACTCCTCTGTCAGAAGGGAACTATCTCAAGCTAACCGATGAATTGAATGGACACATCCGATCAAGTGACAAATCACTGCGCGCAGCAATCAAGTAAATACAGCCCTGAGCACACCCCCAAGTCAGTCAACGCGACATTCTATCTTGTGCTTTACTATCCATTTTGGATATCGATTGTTGATGACCTGCACTAAAACCCGCTTAAACTAACCTAGGACTCCAGCGCCACCCGCTGCCGCGATGTCCACAGCCTCCACATTCAGTCCTAACATGTCTTATACCAGCCTGTCTTCACAAAACATACCGTGCAGACAAGCCAAGGACTTCGTTTCCATGGAAAAGCGCTACGATGAACACTACATACGCTCTGTCGTTACTGTAGGTGATGCCCATCACGTCTATACCAATCAAGCTATTTTCACCAGCAAGCGCATCAAACTGGTGGAAAAAGGCACCAAAGTCGATTCCTCACTTTTCGACCGACTGGTCAGCCACAAGCTGATTCCTAAGATTGACGAATGTCTTTCGATTGAAAACGGGGTGACCCCGGAAAGCTTGCAACACGACGCGCAAAACCTTCTCGACACCGACCCCGGAATGGCGGTATTGCGCAAGCAACGCTCAATCCGCCAGCGCATGCTCAGTGCTTTTTCCGGAATCACCCTGCTGGCGCCGATGGCCTTCAAGCTGACTATCGCCAGACATGAGCGGCCGGAAGTTTTCGAGCATTCCATCCGGGTGGCGTTGATTGCCCTTTATCTGGCGCGCAAAAGCGTTTTCTTTTCCGAGAAGGAAATGTCGCTCTTGGCCACTGCGGCGATGTTTCACGACCTGGGAATCCTGCATGTCGCCCCTGAACTGATGCAGCCGGGACGGCGTCTGGACGAATCCGAACGTCACCATCTCTATGCGCACCCGATTACCGGGTTCCTGATTCTGAGCGAATACCCGGCGTACCACCCGGATATCAGCCGGACCGTTTTTGAGCACCATGAGCGGCTCGACGGCAGCGGCTATCCGCGCGGGCTGAAGGAAGACGAGATATGTTTTGGCGCTCAGATCCTGATGCTCGCCGAAGTAGTCAATACCGTGTTTGAACGCAGCCCAGCGTCGCAAAGCCTGGCCAAATTGTCCATCCTGCTGCGCCTGAATCAGAACAAGTTCAATCGCGAACTCTGCAACCACATTTTTGCCATCATCAGCGACATGGAAACGGATCGCCCGTTAATCAATGTCGATGCCAATTCCAGCATCACGCGCACGACGCTGGAACCTCGGCTGCTGGAAATCACCCGGATCTTTCAGGAATGGACTGAAACCAGCTTATCCGTGACGGAAGAGTCAGCAGAACAAGCACAATCCCCGTTGCGCGCAATCATTGACGAACGCATCGTCGATTTACAAAAAACCTTGAACTACACCGGTTTCGACCTGAAAAACCCGGCCGCGCTGATTGAAATCCTGCAGGAGGACCCCGAAGCGCTCAGCGAGTTGAATATGCTGATAGGTGAAACCCGCTGGCAGCTGGCGGAAATCATTCATGAAGCACAACGGCGAATGAATGACGCGAACAACACCACCGATCAGGTCGAGGCCTCGGTTCTGTCCTGGCTTGAACGCAGCAAGATAGCTACTGAGCAGAACTAACACTTTATGCCTGGAGCACTATTCGGATTACTGCCTATACTGAACTCAGTCACTTGTTGGCTTAGCGAAACTTCATATTGAGGTTACAAATGATTCCCAGAGTGGTGTTATTGATCGCTGCGCTTTCTGCGCATCTGGCGCTGGCGAGCGCGCCGGTCTACATTGGCCTGGATGCGGAATTCGGGCAGAAAACCAGCACCTCGGCACAGGCGGTACAGCAGGGCATGCAGATTGCCATCGACGAAATCAATCGCGCTGGCGGAGTACTGGATGGCCGCAAACTCGAACTGGTCAGCAAGGACAACCGTTCGATTACCGCCATCGGCGTCGACAATCTGCGTGAGTTAGCCGCCACTCCGGATCTGGTCGCTGTGTTTGGCGGCAAGTTCAGTCCGATCTATATCGAATGCTTACCGGTCGTCCACGAGTTGGGCATTCTTCTTCTCGATCCCTGGGGATCGGCCGACGCGATCACCGATCATCATTTTTCCCCCAGCTATACCTTCCGCCTTTCGCTCAAGGATGCCTGGGCAGCCCCGGCGTTTATCCGATTTGCCAAAGAAAAGATCAAGGCCAGACGCCTCGGCATTTTGCTGCCCAATACCTCGTGGGGCCGAAGCAACCAGGAAGCGCTCAGAAAGGCAGCCGCTGCGTCGGGTATCAGCCTTGTTGGCAATCGCTGGTACAACTGGGGCGACTCCTCTCTTGCCGTGCAATATCATGAATTGCGCAACGCTGGAGCTGAGGCCATTATCCTGGTCGCCAACGAAGCCGAAGGCTCACTCCTGGTCAGAGAGGTTGCCGCCCTGCCTGCGAACCAGAAGCTTCCTATCATCAGCCACTGGGGCATTACCGGCGGTGATTTTGTGCAGATGACCGGCGATGCGCTGCAAAAGGTCGATTTCTCGGTCATCCAGACTTTCAGTTTCATCGGGCAAAAAACTCCGGCCGCCAGACGGGTCATTGAGGCCATGCATAACACTTACGGCATTGACTCTGCTGACAAAATCCAGAGCCCGGTCGGCGTCGCCCACGCCTACGATCTGACCCATCTATTGGCCAGGGCGATCAACAAGGCGGGGACCACGGATCGAAAAAAGATCCGTGACGCGCTGGAGCAGCTGGGGCCCTACGATGGTTTGGTCCGGCGCTACGCCAAACCTTTTACCCCCACCCGCCACGATGCGCTCTCCCCCGAGAATGTATTTTTTTCCCGCTACACGACGGATGAGAAATTAATTCCGTTTGATTGGCAATAGCAAATAACTCAACATATGCCCAATGAACATGAAGTAACCCACCCGGAATTCCTGCACGTCGGCAATTCGTCTCTTGCCGCCCGTTTCCGGCGTTATTCTTTTGCCATGGCCATGCTGATTTTTGCCATGATCGGCGGCGTCTGGCTGGCGCTATCACTGAAGGAAATCCCGGCCAATCAGTCGAGAATCAACCAGACGACGGTTAACGTCGTCGGTGAAGTCTTGTCGGGTGACATCAGCAATCAGTTGAACAATCTCAAGCAGCTCAGTCGCAGTTCCTTGGTATGGACCGCACTGACCGACTCCGAGGGGCGCGATGCTTACCTGAGACCGTTCCTGAACACCCATGAACAAGAGTCCGAAGGTAACCGGATACTGTTGCTTGATTATCGCGGGCGCCCTGTTCTTGGCAGCATGCCTGCAACCATCCCAACCGATCTCGTGAAACGAATGGTCGCCAAGTCCCTCTCCGATAAGACTCCGCAAATAAGAGTAGTGGACGCACAGGGCCATCCCTTCCTAGTTGCAGCATTCCCCGTCCTTTACCCCTACAACCAGGAATCTATCGGGGCTTTGCTGAGCACCATTAATATGTCCAATATATTGGATCGAAGGACATCGGGGCTCGCCGAGAATATGGGGCTGGATTTGCTGATCGACAATTCAGCGCCCCTGACCATCCACCCGGACAAGGGCTCAGGCCAGTATTTTCCGGCTGATTTCCGTCTTACCCTGAGTAACCTGCAGGACGTTGACTCCCCCTCCTTGCGCCTCTATTCAACCGTCAACCCGTGGACCCAGCCGCTGATTGATCGTTGCCTGGTTTCTATCCCCCTGGTGGCGATTCTGAGCCTCCTGCTCTGGCACCTCTCCGGACTTGTCGCGCAACGCATCACCCGACGCCTGAACAGACTGGCCGACGCCTGCCAGGCCATCTCCGAAGGACGTACCGCTGAGATTGATCATGATCCCGCAAGTGATGAAATCGGCATCTTGTCGCGGACGCTGAGGCAGGCCCTGGAGGCTTATGCACTAGTCAATGTCAATCTGGAAAAGGGCGTCGAAGAAAAGACCGCTGCCCTCTCGGCCAGTGAAAAGCGGTTTCGGGATCTTTTTGACAAAAGCTCGTCAGTCATGTGGATCATCGATCCGCAATCGGGGAGAATCGTTGACGCCAACCGATCAGCCGTTTCCTTTTATGGCTACCCCAGAGATCAGCTGCTTAACCTGTCCACTGACGATATCAATACGTCACCACCGAACCTGATTGCCGAGAACAGGCAATTGGCGAGGCAAGAAATTAAAGACACGTTTTATTTCTCCCATCGTCTGGCCTCCGGTGAAATACGCGAGGTTGAAATTCATTCTTCGCCGATTATCAGGGAGGGTGAAACATTTCTCTTTTCGATTATCCACGACATTACCGAGCGCAAACGGGCGGAAGCCAAACTGCAACTAGCGGCCACGGTGTTCACCCATGCCGACGAAGGTATTCTGATCACTCAAACTGACGGCGAGATCATTGATGTCAATGACGCCTTTTGCAAGATCACCGGTTACCCGCGGGAAGAGGTCCTGGGTCGCAATCCACGCTTTCTCAAATCCGACAATCAGGGGCCGGAATTTTATGACTCCCTCTGGTCTGACCTCCTGGCGAAGGGGAATTGGGAAGGTGAAATATGGAATCGACGCAAGAATGGGGAGCTCTATGCCGAGTGGCTGACCATCAGTGCAGTGCGGGATAGCGATGGGGATATTCAAAAATACGTCGGGCTGTTCTCGGACATCACCGAGCTAAAGGCGCATGAACAAAAACTCGAGCATATTGCCCACCACGATGCCCTGACCAATTTACCCAACCGCGTGTTGCTGGCTGATCGTTTGCAGCAAGCCATGGCACATACCCTGCGACGTGAACAGCCTCTGGCGGTGGCCTATCTCGATCTTGACGGATTCAAGGCGGTCAATGACCAGCACGGCCATGACATTGGTGACCAGCTGCTGATCGCTGTCACTGAACGGCTCAAGAATGCGCTGCGCGAAGGCGACACCCTGGCGCGTATCGGCGGGGACGAATTTGTCGCTGTACTCATTGACGTCAACGAATTAACCGCTAGCGTTCCGATGTTCAAGCGCCTCCTTGAAGCCGCATCCACTCCGGTGACCATTGCTGAGACCGTCCTTCAGGTTTCAGCCAGCATCGGCATTACCTTCTATCCGCAAAATGGCGACGTCTCTGCTGACATGCTTTTGCGGCAGGCCGACCAAGCCATGTATCAGGCCAAGCAGGACGGCAAAAATCGCTATCACATTTTCAATGCGGACCCGGAAAGAAATCTGCCTAACCCGAAGGAAGGCCAGTAACGCGTGCCAGCATCTAGCGCTCATGGTAAGCTGACGACCTTCACACTACCGCATCCATTGCTCATGAACACACCTACCGATACGGTCAGCCCGGCCCAAAACGCACGGACCCTGCTCAAAACCCTGCAAGAAAAATTTGCGGTTTTTCGCGACTACGCGCCTTTGGCCATTGGCATAGACAAACAGGTGTTTGCGCGTCTGCCCGAAGTCGAGCGCAAAGCCTTGCGCATTGCGATGGGCATGCACACCCATTCGCTGCGCTATCTCAAGACCATGGAAAAGGCGACGCACCGTCTTGATATCGACGGCAATAGCGGCGATGAAGTAACGGAAGAACACCGCAAGCATGCCACCGAAGTGCTGCGCGAACGCTTCAAGAAGGATGCAGAGCGGCGCAAGGCGCAACGCGAAGCCGAAGCTCTGGCCCGGCAGCAAGCTCAGGCCGAACAGGAACGCGCTGAAAAACTGAGCCAGCTGGTCGAAAAATTCGGTAAAGGCCGGTAAAACCTGACCCGCTGATGCGGGTCAGTGCATAGATAGCCTTATCTGTTTTTGTTGTTTTTCGCCTCGTCCTCGTGCATTTTCCTGACGAAAAAGCGGGCGAACCAGACTGCCATCCCGAGAACAAAAGCAATGACAAACAGGCTGAACAACCCGATATCGGTTTTGAACAATTCTTGCCAAGCCATGCTATCCCCCTTTTAACTGCAACACTTGGAAATCCCTTCGCTCACTTTGCCAACAACGGCAAATGTAGCGACGAATTCTTCTCGATAATCCAGTCCCCGGTCAGACGCCATTCGTTCTTGTCGTCTTCCAAAACGACGTGCCAGCGCCCTGCGAGCGGCGCACCGAGTTTCGCCGCATAAGTCCCGAGACCCTCAGCACGCAGGGCAATTTTCTGATCAACACCGGAACGCGTCGGATGAACGATGCGCAAACGCGCTGACTCAGGCAAAAGCGTATCGGGATAGCCGCGTAGCAACACCCGGATATGACTGCCGTCGCCGCTTTGCATCAGATCGGCCTGCAGGCCCAGGGCCACGGCTTTATGATCGCGCGCCGCCATCTGATTCACCGCCAATCCCTGTTTATAGTAATCGTCTTCAACCAGCCCATCGTTACTGACGACGGCCAGATAGGCAGTAATGAACCCGGCAACCACTACGACAAAGGGGCCGGCCATCAGAATCCAGGGCCAGGGATGGCGATACCAGGGCTTGATCAAGGCGGGGCTGTTCTGGTTCATGGGCGGAAGAATGTCGCTTTCTCGCGAACGCCGATGGCATCGGCATCCTGCGCATGGATTTCAAATAGAATCGGATTCGATCCCTTCTTGCCCTGCCCCTCCTCGATACTCGCGGAAAGCAGGATGGACTTGGTCGATGCTGCTGACACTTCAACACTCGGCTCTCCGACCAGGGCAATGCCCTCGATGCCACTCACGCTAATGGCGTAGCGGTGGGCTTTTTCATCGGTATTCATTACCCGCAAGGTGAAAATATTCTCGATCCGTTCGTCGTCCATTTCACGATATAGCGTTGAACGGTCTCTCAGGATATCGACCTTGAGCGGGATTCGGGTAGCCAGGCTCCACGCGGTCGCGAGGATGATTGCCAACAGAATTGCAGAGTAAAGAAGCGTTCGCGGACGCAAGAGATGGAGCAGGATTTCGCGCGAACTGTAGCGCTTCTCCAGTGCATTCTCGGTCGAATAACGGATCAGACCGCGCGGCGTTCCCACCTTGTCCATCACTTCGTCGCAGGCATCGATGCAGGCGGCACAGGCGATACATTCCAGCTGCAATCCATTGCGAATATCGATACCGGTTGGACAAACCTGAACGCAAATACTGCAATCAATGCAATCGCCGAGTTTGGCCTCCTCCGGGGCCGCGTTTTTCCTGCGCACACCGCGCGGCTCGCCACGCTCAGGATCATAGGTAATGATCAGCGTATCCGGATCAAACATCACGCCCTGGAAACGGGCGTAGGGACACAGATACTTGCACATCTGTTCGCGCATGAAGCCGGCCATCATGTACAGGAAGGCCGAGTAGAACAACACCCAGAACGTCTCCCAGGGGCCCAACGAGAAGGTGAGTACCGAATCCGCAAGTTCCTTGATCGGCGTAAAGTAGCCGACAAAGGTAAAGCCGGTCCACACGCCAACGACCGCCCAGAGCGCATGCTTGGCCAGCTTGAGCCTGAATTTTCGCGCCGACATCGCCTGGGCATCGAGCTTCATTCGCGCCGGTCGATCACCCTCGATCTTGCGCTCGATCCACATAAAGATCTCGGTATACACCGTCTGCGGGCAGGCATAACCACAGAAAAGTCGGCCACCAATCGCGGTCACCAGGAACAGCAGGTAGGCCGAAATCACCAGCAGGATGGCCAGATAGATCGCATCCTGCGGCCAGAAAACCATGCCCAGAATATAGAATTTGCGCTCGACCAGATGGAAGAGAACCGCCTGACGCCCCCCCCAGTCAAACCAGCACAAGCCGTAGAACAGGGCTTGCGTAAAGAAGACCATGGCCCAGCGCCAGTTGTCGAAAACGCCTTTGACGCTACGGGCGTAAACTGTTTTGTGTTTTTCGTACAGACCATCGGTGTTGATGACCACCGGTTTGACCGAACCACTCTCCGCCTTGCGCATTACATTTCACCTTGATCCATTTCAGAATTACACTCTACTCTAATATTCCAAACAGCATAAAGTGTACTTTTGATACGGGACAAACCTGGTTTCTGAATCTTAAAGGAAAACGGGGCAACTCACGCTGCCCCGCCTAGATCACTTATTTCTTCTCGCCGCCTGAACTCAAACTTAATACATAACCCGCCAGCAGGTGAATCTTGGCTTCGCCGAGAAACTCCTTCCACGCCGGCATCTGGTTCGAGCGGCCCTTGGTGATAGTTTCGACAATCTTCGCTTCAGAACTTCCGTACAGCCAGACCTTGTCGGTCAGGTTGGGCGCGCCGAGTGCCTGCATTCCCTTGCCATCCTGTCCGTGGCAGGCGAAGCAAACCGCTTCGAACTTGCTCTTGCCCTTGGCAGCCATTTCGCTCTTATGCGACAGACCGGACAGCGAGCGGACATAATTGGCCACTTCCCGGGCCCCGGCTTCACCGCCAACCGCGTCCGGATTTCCGCCATAAGCTGGCATCATACCCATCCGGCCATTGCTGATGGTTTCAACAATCTGTTCCGGGGTGCCGCCCCACTGCCAATCTTTGTCGGTCAAATTGGGGAAGCCCTGCTCTCGCGAACCCTGCGCCGTCGCTCCATGGCATTGCATACAGTAGGTCTGGAACAGGCGACCGCCCATTTCCATGGCTTCCTTGTCGGCAGACACTGCCAGTAAATCCATTTTCAGGAATTTGTCGAACAACGGCTTGACCTTGGCATCCATGGTGTCGACTTCTTTTTTGTGCTCACCGGCGGATGACCAACCAAACACTCCCTGATAACTGCCGAACGTCGGATACAGGACACCATAAGCCAGCGAAAAAACCACCGTGATGTAGAACAGCCAGCTCCACCATTTGGGTAAAGGATTGTTGTACTCCTCCAGCGACTCATCCCAGACATGGCCTGTCGTATCAGTTGTTTCGGCGCTACCGGGATGATGAATACTCTGCGACCACAAAAAAACGCCACAGGCAATGATGCTGATCAACACGATCAGGATGACGTACCAGTTCCAGAACTCATTTACAAAATCGCTCATGATGTTTTCCTTTGTTCATTGCAGGGAGGAAGGCCGAGTTCAACCCGGTCGGCTTCTTCATCTGCAAACGGCAAATTGGCAGCTTCTGCAAAGCGCTGTTGATTGCTCTTTACGCCGTAAGCCCACCACACCACACCCAGAAAGGTGAGCAGGGAGACCACCGTAATGATGGATCGCAGATCGTTGATATCCATGGCTTTACTTGGCGCCTTTCAGTTCGAGACCCATCCCTTGCAGATAGGCAATCAGAACATCCAGCTCGGTTTTTCCTTCGACCTCTTTGCTGGCCCCATCGATCTCTGCGTCCGTGTAGGGCACGCCAACTTTGCGCAAGGCGCGCATTTTTGCAGGCACGCCTGCCGCATCCGCCGGATTCTTGGCCAGCCAGCCAAACGCCGGCATATTCGACTCAGGAACGACATCCCGTGGATTGATCAGGTGGGCACGATGCCACTCGTCGGAATAACGCCCACCGACCCGATGCAAATCGGGACCGGTGCGCTTGGAACCCCACTGGAACGGATGGTCATAGACGAACTCACCGGCCACCGAATAATGGCCATAGCGCTCGGTTTCTGCCCGGAACGGCCGGATCATCTGCGAATGACAGAGGAAACAGCCTTCGCGGATGTAGATATCGCGCCCGGAGAGGCGCACCGGATCGTAAGGCTTCAGACCTTCAACCGGCGTTGTGGTTGATTTCTGGAAGAACAGCGGAACAATCTCGAGCAGACCGCCGACACTGATCACCAAGACGGTCAGGATGACCAGTAAGCCGACATTGCGCTCAATAGAATCTTGCGTAAGTTTCATTTTATTGAAGCCTCCCGGTTAGGCGTGGTGACCGGCAGGAACCAACACGGGTGCATCTTCCGTGCTTCCACCAGCGATCGTCTTGAACATGTTGTAGGCCATGATCAGCATGCCTGACAGGAAGAGCAAACCTCCCAGGAAGCGAATCCCCCAGAACGGGTAGGACACCTTGACCGACTCAACAAAGCTGTAGGCCAGCGTACCGTCGGCATTGACTGTCCGCCACATCAGACCCTGCATCACGCCGGCAATCCACATCGAGGCGATGTAAAGCACCACGCCAATGGTGGCCACCCAGAAGTGCACCGTGATCAGTTTGACGCTATGCATTTCCGGCTTACCGAAAAGTCGCGGCAGGAGGTAGTAGATCGTACCGATCGACACCATCGCCACCCAGCCCAGAGCACCGGAATGCACGTGACCCACGGTCCAGTCGGTGTAGTGCGACAGCGCATTGACCGTCTTGATCGCCATCATCGGCCCCTCGAAGGTCGACATGCCGTAGAAAGACAACGAGGTAATCATGAACTTCAGGATCGGATCGTCGCGTAGCTTATGCCAGGCCCCCGAAAGCGTCATGATGCCGTTGATCATGCCGCCCCATGACGGTGCCAGCAGAATCAGCGAGAAGATCATGCCGACCGATTGCGTCCAGTCCGGCAAAGCCGTGTAGTGCAGGTGGTGCGGACCGGCCCACATGTAGGTAAAGATCAGCGCCCAGAAGTGCACCACCGACAGGCGATACGAATACACCGGACGGCCTGCCTGCTTCGGAACAAAGTAGTACATCATGCCGAGGAAACCGGCAGTCAGGAAGAAGCCGACGGCATTGTGCCCATACCACCACTGGACCATCGCATCCTGAACACCGGCATAAGCCGAATAGGATTTGGTCAGCGAAACCGGAATCGCCGCACTATTGACAATATGCAGCAAGGCCACCGCCAGAATAAAGGCGCCATAAAACCAGTTGGCGACGTAGATGTGCGTGACCTTGCGCTTGGCAATCGTGCCAAAGAAAACCACCGCATAGGCTACCCAGACCACGGCAATCAGGATATCGATCGGCCACTCGAGTTCGGCATACTCCTTGCCCTGAGTCAGACCCAACGGCAAAGTGATGGCAGCGAGCAGAATAACCAGCTGCCAGCCCCAGAACACAAAGGACGCCAGCTTGTCGCTGAACAGGCGGGTATGGCAGGTGCGCTGTACCACGTAAAACGAGCTGCCCATCAAGGCGCAGCCACCAAAGGCAAAAATCACCGCATTGGTGTGCAATGGTCGCAAACGACCAAAGTGCAAGAAGCCGAAGTTCAGCTCAGGCCAGACCAGTTGAGCGGCAATGATAACGCCGACCAGCATGCCGACAATGCCCCAGATGACTGACATAACGGTGAATTGCCGCACAACCGTATAGTTATACGAAGACTGTATTTCCGACATGGACCCACCCCATTATTATCAAAAAAACCGGTTTACATTTCTTAAGAGACACCTTGATACCAAACCCCTGAATGACTATACGCTTGTCATTAGCACACTACAACCGCATGCCTATCAATAGATAGGCCCCTGTTTCACCCCACAAAAACAACCTTTTTAGCAACAGTGTTATT
>JBAXHE010000049.1:0-21114 GCA_037139055.1 Betaproteobacteria bacterium
GAATCTTGCTACGGGCACCAAAGATGTACTGAGCCATCTTGGGGTTCCAGAAACGGGTTTGGTGTCCAAAGTGAACACCAGCCTCCAGCATTTGACGCATAGTTGCGGACATACAATTCTCTTTCATATCAGGGTTAATCCACCACTCGTCCACCTACGCCCGCTGCACAAAACAGCGGACACCCTTGAACAGACGAATGTGCGTATTTGACGAACCGTTAGTGGTACGCCTCGCGCGCCACCATGGCACGCTTAGTTTGTTTCACAGGCCGAGGCCAGAAAAACCGGTCGATTATACCATCGTAAGTCGCACTTTTCCACCCTTAACGGCTCTGGATTTCCTCCATGGGGGTTTTCTGCTCCCGGAAAAAGCAAGCTGAACTTTGCAAAAGGTAAATTGCCTTAGCAAGCACCTTACTTTATCCTTCGTCACTCTCCTTCACCGTCATCACCCAAATCCAATGAGCGTTAATCTTAAAACTCCCGAAGAAATAGAAAAAATGCGGGTTGCTGGCCGACTGGCCGGCGAAGTGCTTGACTACATCACCCCTTTCGTCAAACCCGGAGTGAGCACAGGAGAACTCGACAAACTGTGCCACGACTACATGGTTGATATCCAGGGGTGTATCCCGGCACCACTAAACTACGCTCCGTCCGGCTACAAGCCTTATCCGAAATCGATCTGCACCTCGCTCAATCATCAGGTTTGTCACGGTGTCCCGAGTGACAAGCAGCTGAAGAACGGCGACATCGTCAATCTCGACATCACGACCATAAAAGACGGCTATCACGGTGATTCGAGCCGCATGTTTCAGGTTGGCGAGGTTTCCATTCAAGCCAAACGGCTTTGCGAAATCACCTTTGAATGCATGTGGCTAGGGATCAACCAGGTCAAAGCAGGTGCCCATCTGGGGGATATCGGCAGCGTTATTCAACAGTACGCAGAGAAGTCAGGATACTCGGTCGTTCGTGAATTCTGCGGCCACGGTATCGGGGCGCGCTTTCATGAAGATCCGCAGGTTGTTCATTACGGCAAAGCGGGCACAGGCATCGAGCTCAAAGCCAATATGATCTTCACCATTGAGCCCATGATCAACGCCGGCAAAGCCGCCATCCGTGAACTCGCCGACGGCTGGACCATCGTCACCAAGGATCACAGTCTCTCCGCCCAATGGGAACATACCATTCTTGTGACGGAAAGCGGATTTGAAGTACTCACCCTTTCCGACGGCGCTCGCCCTCAACCGGACTGGATTAAGCCCCAGCCATGAAACTCGAGCCAGTGGCACGCAACGCCCTTGCCGCACGTTACAAATCACGTCTCCAGACAGGCCACACAGATCTCCGGGCAAGTTACAGCCTTGAGCAAGACCCCGCACTCTTGCTCAAAGCGCGCAGCCAACTGATCGATGCGGCTTTGCGCGACCTGTGGGTAGAACTTTGCTTCCCTCCTGAACTTGCTCTCGTTGCCGTTGGCGGCTACGGCCGTGAAGAACTGTGGCCCTCTTCAGATATTGACCTGCTCCTACTGCTTCCGGGAACACCGGACCCGGACCTGGTCGAGTCTCTTGAACAATTGGTAGGCCTCTTCTGGGATATTGGACTTGAAATTGGCCACAGTGTGCGCACCGTTCAGGACTGCCTCAACGAAGCAGCGGGCGACCTGACCGTTCAAACCGCACTGGTTGAAGCCCGCTTACTGGTCGGAAACCCCGTTCTTTTTACCGAGTTCTCAGCAAAATTTAGGGACGCCCTCAATCCACAAGCGTTTTTCAATGCCAAAAGCATGGAACAGGTGGAGCGCTATATCCGCTTTAATGAATCTCCCTACAGCCTCGAGCCGAATTGCAAAGAAAGTCCGGGAGGGTTAAGGGATCTGCAGACCATACTCTGGGTAGCGCACGCTGCTGGTTATGGAAAAACCTGGCAGGATTTGGAACGCAACGGATTTATTACCCAACAGGGCCAGAAAGCCCTGGAAAAAAGAGAGAAATTTCTCCAGCGCTTGCGCATCCAGATGCATTTTCATGTCAACCGCCGCGAAGACCGCCTATTGTTTGACTACCAGACAGCACTCGCCGAGCAATTCGGTTTTCAAGCGACGCCGGAAAGGCGCGCCAGCGAACAGCTGATGCAGGAGTATTACCGAACGGCAAAAGCTGTGACTCAGCTCAACACAATGCTCCTGCAAAATATTCGTGCTGCACTATTCCCCTCTCCCAAGCAAGACCCTCTGCCGATCAACGAGCGCTTCCAGAACACACTGCAACTACTTGACGTAGTCGACGAAGAGGTGTTCAACCAAACGCCAAACGCCATTCTTGAGGCGTTCCTGATCATGCAGCAGCATTCCGAGCTCAAAGGGATGTCTGCACGCACCATACGCTCGCTGTGGCGCGCGCGCAAACTGATCGACGACAACTTTCGCCGAGACCCGATAAACAAGGCGCGCTTCATCGAACTGTTCAAGCAGGAACGCGGCGTTCTGCATGAACTGCGACGCATGAACCAGTTTGACATCCTTGGGAGCTATCTGCCCAACTTCGGCGTCATCGTCGGACAGATGCAACACGATCTGTTTCATGCCTACACCGTCGACCAGCACACCATGCAGGTCTTGCGTAACCTGCGCCGCTTTTCGGAAACCGAGTTTGGCCATGAGTATCCGTTTTGCAGCCAGTTGATCAGCAATTTCGACCAGCCCTGGCTGCTTTATATTGCGGCCATCTTTCACGACATCGCCAAAGGCCGCGGCGGCGCTCACTCGGAGCTAGGTGCTGTCGATGCGCAGGAGTTCTGCGAAAGCCACGGCCTTTCTCCCGATGAAACCGAGTTGATTGTCTGGCTCGTTTTACACCACCTTAATATGTCAAAGGTCGCCCAGAAACAGGACATTTCTGATCCGGACGTCATCGCCGCCTTTGCCGCGACGGTGAAGGATGAGCGTCACCTCACGGCGCTCTACCTGTTCTCTGTCGCCGACATTCGTGGCACCAGTCCAAAGGTCTGGAATTCCTGGAAAGGGAAGTTGCTCGAAGACCTCTACAACCTCACCCAAAGACACCTGCAATCCGGCGGCCAAAAACCTGTTGCCCAGGGAATAATCCAGGAAAAACAAGAGGAATCACTGCGTCTGTTGCGCTATTTTGGCGTTCGCGACGAGGCCCAGAAACCCCTGTGGAACCAGCTCGACACGGTGTATTTCCTGCGCCACTCGGCCGAGGAAATCGCCTGGCATGCCCGTGCCCTGCACTATCGGGTCGAGAGCAAAAATCCAGTGATTAAGGCGCGCATCAATCCACACGGTGACGGCATTGAAGTCATGGTTTACACCGAAGACCAGCGCGACTTGTTTGCCCGACTCGTTGGCTTTTTCAGTCGCGCCGGATACAACATCATCGATGCCAAGATCCACACCACGCGCCACGGCTATGCGCTGGACAGCTTCATGCTTCTTGATGTCAGCGGCCGGGATAATGACCGTGACATGATCAGCTATATCGAACATGAGCTCAGCGAACGGCTGACCAAGAAGACGCCGCCTGAAGCCCCGTCTAGCGGACGCATTTCCAGACAGGTCAAGCACTTCCCGATCCAGCCACTGGTCACCATTCAACCCGATGAAAAAGGGATTTACTTCGTTCTCTCGGTCAGCGCCGCTGACCGACCAGGTCTTCTCTACACGGTGGCCATGACGCTGGCCGCCCATGGCGCCAATTTGCACACCGCAAAAATTGTCACCTTGGGTGAGCGCGTTGAAGACACCTTCCTGATCACCGGCGGCGATCTCGGGGAAAGCGTCAGCCGGATCAAGCTGGAAACCGAGTTGCTTGATCGGCTGAAGTGCTAAAGCGAGTTATTCCGCGGGGGCTTCGCTGGCGTCCGGGAACAACTCTTCGGTGAAACCGAAACGGGTGAAATCCTGGATGCGCATCGGATATAGAATCCCATCCAGGTGATCACACTCGTGTTGGACAACACGGGCATGAAAGCCTTCGACGGTGCGATCGATCGTTTTGCCGTACTGATCAACACCGGTATAACGCAGACGAGTCCAGCGCGGCACCGATCCGCGCAATCCGGGAACCGAAAGACAACCCTCCCAACCGTCTTCGATCTCGTCTGAAACCGGCGTTAGCACCGGATTGATCAGCACGGTGTACGGGACATTCTCGGCATCCGGATAACGCGGGTTATCAGAAAAACCGAAGATGACCACGCGCAAATCGACGCCAATTTGCGGTGCCGCCAGACCGGCCCCATCGAGATCGAGCATGGTTTCTTCCATGTCAGCGATCAGTCCGTGCAAATCGGGCGTATCGAAAACTTCCACGGGTTGCGCCTGTTGCCACAGGCGCGGATCCCCCATCTTAAGAACGCTTCTAATCGCCACGACCGACCATCTTTTCGATGATGGTACGTACATGCCCCATCGACTCGTGCAAGACGTCCTGAATCGATTCGAAACTGATTCCGTCACGGCTATCACCCCGCCCGGCAGCATAATTCGCAACCACGCTGATGGCAGCATAGGGTACGCCCAATTCACGCGCCAGAGCGGCCTCCGGCATGCCGGTCATGCCCACGACATCGGCGCCATCACGTTCGAAGCGAGTGATTTCGGCCGCCGTTTCGAGGCGGGGCCCTTGTGTCGCCGCATATACGGACGACGGGCTCACAGAAATTCCCGCCCGTTGCGCGGCTTCTATCAGTTGCTGGCGCAATCCGTCATCATATGGATCGGTGAAATCGATATGCGCGACTTTGCAATCCTGGCCCTCGTGATAGGTGGCTTTCCGTCCCCAGGTGTAATCAATGATCTGATGCGGAATAACCACATCTCCCGGCTTGAGGTCGGCACGAATGCTGCCAACCGACGCCACGGAAATGATACCAATCGCGCCCCGCTCCTTGAGTGCCCAGATGTTGGCACGGTAATTCACTTCATGCGGTGGAATGGTGTGACCATAGCCATGCCGCGCCAGAAATGCGACTGGACTGCCGCAAATCTGACCAAAGGTGACCGCCCCCGAAGGTTCTCCATATGGCGTACGCAGCACTTCACGATGCGAGACATCGAGATTTGCCAGTTGCGATAAGCCGCTTCCTCCAATAACTGCCAGCATGTCACTCTTCCTTCATGGCGTAAATCGCCGGTAAATTTCGCCAGGCACCGCGAACATCCATGCCATAGCCGAATACAAAACGGTCTGGAACGGTCAAGGCCACAAAATCGGCCTTGATCGGCTTGGCCTTGCCGTTGAGCTTGTCGGTAGCCACCGCGGTGTAACAGGCTTGGGCGCCCAGCTCCATCATCCGCTCAACAATGGCCGCCAGGGTCAGCCCTTCATCGAGGATGTCATCGAGTACTAAAACGGTACGTCCTTCGACCGACGTTCTCGGCGCGGCACGCCACGATAACGCCCCACCGGCGGTGTCCTGGCCATAACGGGTGACGTGCAGATAATCAAAATCCAGCGGGAAAAGCAGTTGCGTCATCAGCTGACCCGCAAACGGGACGCCACCGCTCATCACGCACAGCACCAGGGGATAGGTATCCCCAAGTTTCTCGGTGATCTCTTGCGCTGACCGTGTCACTGCAGCGGCAACGGTTTCTGCCGAATGGATGAGGTCTGCATTGGCGAGCAAATCGTTCGCCTGTTTAAAATCTGTCATGAGTAATCGAGGCCCGTCAGGTAATTTGAAAATGCCGCACCGACTTCCGGATGGCGTCGGCCAAAATCAACCGTGGCCTGCAAATAGCCAAGCTTGGAGCCACAGTCAAAACGCTTGCCAAAGTAGCGGTAGGCGAGAACCTGTTCTTCCAGCAGGAGCGAGGCGATGCCATCGGTCAACTGGATTTCGCCACCCGAACCGGGAGTGACTTTTTCAAGGTGATGAAAAATGCGCGGAGTCAGAATGTAGCGGCCGACCACGGCCAATGTGGAAGGAGCCACATCGGGCTTTGGTTTTTCGACGATCGCTTCGATTCGCTCAAGGCGATCGGCGACCGGACTCGATTTGACAATGCCGTAGCTCCCGGTGTCGCTCCGTGGCACATCAAGCGCCCCGAGAATCGAACAGCGGTAGTAATCAAATTTTTCAGTCATCTGCTTCATGACCGGAACCTCGTCATCGAGCAGGTCATCGGCCAGCAAGACGGCAAAGGGTTCATCACCGACAACTGGTTTGGCACACAGCACGGCGTGGCCCAAACCGAGCGCTTCAGGCTGGCGGATATAGATGCAGTTGATATGCTTGGGCAACAGATTTCTGACCAAGTCGAGCATTTCTCTTTTGTTCTTGAGCGCCAGTTCGTTTTCCAGCTCATAGGCCTTGTCGAAGTGATCCTCGATCACGCGCTTGGTCCGACCGGTGACAAAAATCATATCGGTGATACCCGCCGCAACGGCCTCTTCAACCGCGTACTGGATCAAGGGTTTGTCGACGATAGGCATCATTTCCTTCGGACTGGCCTTGGTCGCCGGAAGAAAACGTGTGCCGAGCCCGGCCACGGGAAAAACAGCTTTAGTAACTTTTTTCATGGAAGATTCTCTTGTTATTATCATGACAAGGATCGCAATTGTGCCTCATCAATCACCCTCACACCAAGCTCTTGTGCTTTCTCAAGCTTGGACCCCGCTTCCGCACCCGCGACCAGATAATCGGTTTTTTTCGAAACGGATCCGCTGACTTTACCGCCTTCGGATTCGATCAAGGACTTGGCTTCCTCGCGCGACAGGCTCGGAAGCGTCCCGGTCAACACAAAGATCTTTCCCGCCAAAGCGCCCTGCTTTACTGGAAGAATTTCGTTTTCAGTCCACATCAGCCCCGCCGACAGGAGCTGAGCAATGACCTCCAAGTTATGCGGCTCACTACAAAACTGGCGCAGGCTCTGGGCGACGATCGGACCGACGTCATGGACCTGCATCAGAGTTTCCTCATCGGCCTCGAGGATCGGTTTGAGGGCACCGAAATGCCGCGCCAGATCCTTGGCCGTCGTTTCGCCCACATTGCGCACGCCGAGGGCATAGATGAAACGCGCCAGCGTCGTTTGCTTGCTTTTCTCGATCGCGGCCAGCAGATTACTGGCCGATTTTTCGGCCATTCGCTCGAGCCCCGTCAGCGTCAGAAGATCTAGCTTGTACAGATCAGCAGGCGTTCGCACCAACCCACTATCGACCAGTTGCTCGATGAGTTTGTCGCCCAGTCCGTCGATATTCAGCGCTCGCCGCGACGCGAAATGAAACAGCGCCTGTTTGCGCTGTGCCGGGCAAAACAACCCTCCATTGCAGCGCGCGACCGCCTCATCTTCGGCACGAAGCACGTGCGAACCGCACACCGGGCAGGATTTCGGCATGATGAACTCCGGGGTCATGAAGGGCCGCTTGTCGAAATCCACGCGCACGACTTCGGGTATCACATCGCCGGCTCGCCGCACGACCACGGTATCGCCGACGCGCACATCCTTACGTCGCACCTCATCCTCGTTGTGCAGCGTGGCATTGGTCACCGTCACCCCACCGACAAAAACCGGAGCCAGGCGCGCCACTGGGGTCAGCGCGCCGGTACGCCCGACCTGGATATCGATGCCCAATACCTCGGTCGCCGCCTCTTCAGCCGGATACTTGTGCGCGACCGCCCAGCGCGGCTCGCGCGAGACAAAGCCGAGCTGATTCTGCACAGCCAGTGCGTTAACTTTATAGACCACACCGTCGATATCGAAGGGCAGACTGGAACGTAGCCCGGCAACGCGCTGATGAAAATCGGCCAGCGCCTGAGGTCCACACAGAACGGCACGCTCAGCACACACCGGCAAACCAAAATCACTCAAAGCATCAAGAATGCCGCTATGCGTTTCAGGAAGCGCCCAGCCCTCTGTTACCCCCAGGCCGTAGGCAAAAAATGACAGTGGCCGACTGGCGGCGATCTTCGAGTCGAGCTGGCGTATACTGCCCGCAGCGGCATTGCGCGGATTGACCAACGTCTTTTCACCGGCGTCGAGCGCCAGGCGGTTGAAACGCTCAAAATCGGGGCGTTTCATGTAGATCTCGCCACGTGCTTCAAGCACTCTGGGGGGCAAGGAACACGTCAGCCGCAGCGGGATCTGTCCGACCGTTCGCACATTGGCCGTAACATCCTCACCGGTTTCGCCATCGCCACGGGTCGCGGCGCAGACCAGCATCCCATCTTCATAACGCAGATTGATGGCCAAACCATCAAATTTGAGTTCTGCCGCATACTCCACCGGAGGATCACTGTCGATCAGCTTGAGTTCGCGGCGCACACGTGCATCAAAAGAAAATGCGCCACTGGCCTCAATATCGGTTTCGGTACGAATCGACAGCATCGGAACGACATGGCGAACGGGCTGAAACAGGGAGAGTGCCTTGCCGCCAACGCGTTGAGTCGGGGAATCTAGGGTGAGCAGTTCGGGATGTGCGGCTTCGAGCGCCTGCAACTCTCGGAACAGAAAATCGTACTCGGCATCGCTGATCAGCGGAGCATCCAGGACGTAATACTGGTGATTGTGTTTCTCGATCTCTGCCCGCAGTTCGAGGGCTCTCTGGCTGGCGCTCATGCGCAACGACTCCCGACTCAGGAGAACAGGCGTTGTGACAGCGCGCCACCGGCCGGCAGATTTCGCGCGGCCATTTGCGACTGATACTGCCCCACCTGACGGCGAATCGGTTCCAGAGCCCCCTCTGAAAGCGGACGACGGTTATCATCGACCAGCGATCCCTTCAAGACATCGGCAAAACGCCGTGCCAGATCGACCATCTGATTGAATACCCGTTCGCCATGAGAAACGCGGGGCACATCGAGCAGAAAGGTGATGCCATGCGTACTCATGGTCTTCATCGACTCGACCGAAAAACCGGAGGCTTCCTGATTGAGAAGAACATAAAGCACGTTACCTTCGTCGTCACAGCGCACAAAACGTCCATCCGCATCGATGACCATACCCGCCGCTTCAGCCAGAGCGCGTATCTTGGTTCCGGGAAACACCTGCCCCTGGCTGATGACGTTGATCCCGATCTGGATATCCACACTGGCACAGAACTGATCCAGCAAGACGGCCGCATCAAGAGCCGGCTGACGCGGCGACATATCGGCAATGGCCATCAGTTCATCGGCCAAATCCTGCATGGCCACATGAAACACCGACAGATCCCTGTCGCTCATCGGCCCGCGTCGGTCCACCATTTGCAAAGCGATACGCAAACGGCGATATTCACTTTTCCCGTCATCGATGATCGGTTCCCATTCGCGGGAAAACTCGTTATATCCAATCCAGTGAATCGGCTTCTGCACTTGTGCCAAGACATCACGCTGCGACTCAAGAATCTGATAGACCGGAGCCGGCTCGACCGCCTCAAAAGAGGCCACGTAATCAATATGCGGCGAAAGCAATTGCAGCGGATCGACAAGTTCGCGGGTGTCCTTGGCTTCTTCGACGCGCGAAACCACCGCGGCTGGAACAAGGACTGAAGGTTCAACGGGAGTCTTTGATTCCGGCTCCGGCGAAAACGGGGTATCCTCTTCCATCCGGAAAACAGGCTCAATTCGCTCATTCGGCGGATAGGAAACAGGAATCGTCGGCGTGTCTACCACCGGGTGATCGTTGCTTCGTTCGGGGGACAGTTGTACTTCGTTCACGAATTCATCTTCGGGTTCAATGAAACCCGGGCTGACTTCAGACGTAACGGAGGCTGACTCATTGAGTAGCACATCGACATGTTCTGAATCGAGAAGTTTTTTTGCCAGTTTTCGATGCCGGTATTCTTGCCAGGTGTTGTAAACCAGCACCCCGGCAATGGCCACGCCACCCAAGCCCAATAATCCAATTTGCAGTTCGGTCATATTTCGTCCTAAACGATCTGCTCGCGCATTCGCAGGGCTTCCTCCATATCTACTTCAACGATACGCGAAACGCCGGATTCCTGCATCGTTACACCAACCAGTTGCTGCGCCATTTCCATGGCGATCTTGTTGTGGCTGATGAAAAGAAACTGGGTATTCACAGACATGCGTCGCACCATCGCACAAAATCGCTCGGTATTGGTATCGTCCAGTGGCGCATCGACTTCGTCAAGCAGACAAAACGGCGCCGGGTTGAGCTGGAACATGGCAAAAACCAGAGCAATGGCCGTCAGCGCCTTTTCGCCGCCGGAAAGCAGATGAATCGTCGAATTCTTTTTGCCTGGCGGCTGCGCCATAACCTGCAGACCGGCATCGAGGATTTCCTCGCCGGTGATGATCAAGCGCGCTTCGCCCCCGCCAAAGAGCACCGGGAACAACTCGCCAAAACTCTTATTGACCGCATCGTAAGTCGTCTGCAACAGATCCCGGGTTTCACGGTCGATCCGCCGAATCGCGTTTTCCAGGGTTTCCATCGCCTGCGTCAAGTCCTCTGACTGGGCATCTAGGAAACCTTTACGCTCACGCGCCGACTCAAGTTCCTCAAGAGCTGCCAGATTCACCGGCCCCAGCGCTTCAATCGAGCGCTGCAAGGAGGCAATGGCACTTTGCAAGGGCCCCGGCCGGGCGCCGACCAGATCACCTTGCAAGCTCTGCTCGTCGGCCTGGGACTCGATCAGTTGGGCGGCAAGCTGTTCATAATTCAAACCCGCAGCCTGCTCCTTCAGCTTAAGTTCACCAATCCGCTGACGCAGTGGATCCAGGCTGATCTCGGTTTTCATCCGCTGCTCTTCAAGACCACGCAGCGTCAGGGTTGCCGTTTCAAGGGCATCACGCGCGGCGGCAAGCAACTGCTCCCGGTCCACCCGCTGGTCAAGTGCGACCTGCAGTTGAGGCTCAAGATCCTCGGCCTGCATCGCTTCGGCGGTTTCGGTGCAGCGTGCCAGTTCTTCTACCAGACGGTCAATCTGCTTTAAGGCCAGTTCCCGGTTATTGCTGATTTCTGCGAGCTTGTTCCGGCTCTCACGCTGGGCGAACTGGGCTTCACGGAGTTCTCGTTCGGCGGCGTTAACCCGTTCTCTTTCATCGCGCAGAATTCGCTCGACTTGTTCCAACTTGGCCTTGGCCGCATCCATCGCCAGTTGCAACAGACGAATCTGCTCGCGCTCGACCTCGATGGCTTCATCTGCGAGAAACAGACGCTCGTTCTCTGACTCTTCTTCCAGTGCCATTTCGACCATACTGGCATCGATCTGGGCCTGTCGTTCGCGAAAACGATCGAGTGCCTGTGACAGCTTAAGCGTCTCAACCTGAATGGCGTGCGCCTGTTCTTGCAGCGAGTCGAGTTCGACTCGTGCTTCCTGCAAGGTGTTTCTGGCATCCTCCATCTGCGTTTCAATCTCGGCCAGACGCGCCTGTTCCTGCTCGACGCGGTCTTCACGTTGGGCAATGACACTGCCCAGCTCTTCGATTTCGCGCTGGCGTTCAAGCAAACCGTGTTCTGCGGCATCCGGAGCAAACAGCGTGACACTTTGGCGACTGACCACATCCCCGCCTGGCGTCACGACACAGGCTGAACCACTCAGTCTCCCGCGAACGGCCAGGGCCGCCGCCAGGTCTGTTGCCGTTTCAACCTCGCTAAGCCAATCCGAAAGAATGGAAGCCAGCCGCGGATCATCGCAACGGATTTTAGCCAGCAAGCCATCTGCTGCTGGCGATTCGGTGGCGCCTTCGACGGGCAGCATGACGGTCAGCTTACCGCCCGGCCGGTCCTTGCTCCATGCCGGATCGGCCTCGTCGGCACAGAGTGCACTGATGCGTTCGCGCAGGACGGCTTCGACCGCGTCCTCCCAGCCGGCCTGGACGTGCAACGACTTCCAGAGCGGTTCAAGCTTATCCAGATGATGTCGCCGCAACCACTCGCCGAGTTTTCCGTCACCCTGCACGCGCTTTTGCAACTGTTCAAGCGCGGCACGGCGGGCGTGCGCTTCGGCACGCTCCTTCTGCACCTGCTGAACCTCAATCAGGACCTCCCGACGTTGCTGTTCAAAGCGGGGTAATTCCTGTTGTTTCAGAACCAGCGATTCCTGCGCGTCGGCGATTTTCTCACGCAATTCAAGCAGCATTTCCTGCTTGAATTCGAATTCGGCGCTGTCCGGCTCCGGTAAGGCTTCACGTTCCTGGTTCAGGCGATCACGACGCCCGGCAATAATCTGCAGCGAGCGCTGGGAATGCCCACGATTGGCCAATTCGACCTGCAGACGTTGATCGGCCTGCGCAACCACCGAGCGCTGCTGGTTGACGTCTTCCTGGGCTTGGGCATAAGCCGCTTCGGCCAGCGGCAAGCGCTCCTGCTGGGCTTCCAGGCGCATCTCGCCCTGCTCAACGCGATCATCACTGACCGCCAGAAGTTCGAGCCAGCGCTCATGATCCATATCCAGCTTGGCGACATCATCCTGCCACTGAATCCGGTCGGCGGTCAGTTGGGTCAGACGCGACTCGTATTCCTGCTGTGAATCACGACGATGGCGAATTTCGGCTTCGAGACGTGCCACCTCGGCACTGGCCCGGTAATTCTCGGCTTGCGCGGTCTGTACCTGATCGCTGGCCGAAAAGTGGCTTTCGCGCGCTTCTTCGAGTCGGGCTTCGGTTTCTCGCAACACCGCCGTCTGCGATTCAAGTTCGATGACGGCACGTTCGACTTCACGCGCCACCCGTTCGTTTTCGGCCTGCGCCTCATTTTTACGCAACAGCCAGAGCAATTGCTGCTTGCGCGCCAACTCTTCACTGTGCGCACGATACTGGCGAGCCACGGCGGCCTGCCCTTCCAGACGTTCCATCTGCGAACCGAGTTCGAGACGGATGTCTTCGACGCGAGTCAGATTGTCCCGGGTGTCGGCAATGCGGCTCTCGGTTTCCTTGCGTCGCTCTTTGTATTTGGTAACGCCAGCGGCCTCTTCAAGGAATACTCGCAATTCATCAGGCCGCGCCTCGATGATGCGCGAGATGGTTCCCTGACCGATGATGGCGTAGGCTCGCGGGCCGAGTCCCGTACCCAGAAACAGATCGGTAATGTCCTTGCGTCGGACATGCAGGTTGTTGATGTAATACTCGGACTGTCCGTTGCGCGTCAGCAAACGCTTGACCGAGAGTTCGGCATATTGCGACCACTGGCCGGCAATACGTCCGAGCGAATTGTCGAAAACCAGCTCCACCGCCGCACGCGAGACCGGTTTGCGCCCGCCGGAACCGTTGAAGATAACGTCCTGCATTGATTCGCCGCGCAGCTCCGAGGCTTTTGACTCGCCAAGAACCCAGCGCACCGCATCGATAACGTTGGATTTCCCGCAGCCATTGGGCCCGACGACACCGACGAGTTGCCCGGGAAGGAAAATCGTGGTGGGATCGACGAATGACTTGAAACCGGCAAGTTTGAGTTTTGTCAGGCGCATGAAATGGAACGCAGCCTTACCGGCTGCGCGTACAAGGGTTCCTGAAAGTAATAAATGACACCGACCATCTTAGGCATCAGCTCCATCCGACGCCTATAATAGCATTTTGCCAGACTTATTCGTTCGAACACGGAACCAAAATGACCACACAACCCACGAAAACACTTGAAACCTTCCCCAATCCAGCACCTCAGCGTGACTTCCATATCCAGATGGAAATTCCGGAGTTCACCTGCCTGTGCCCGAAAACCGGGCAGCCTGACTTTGCCACGCTGGTTCTCGACTATATTCCGGAAAAAACCTGTGTCGAACTCAAGAGTCTCAAGCTGTATATCTGGTCATTCCGCGATGAAGGCTGTTTCCATGAAGCGGTGACCAACCGCATTCTTGATGATCTGGTCAAAGCCACCAAACCGCGCTTCATGCGCCTGACGGCAAAATTCTTCGTCCGTGGCGGGATTTTTACCAATGTCGTTGCGGAACATCGCAAAAAAGGCTGGAAGCCTGCACCGCGCATTGATCTTGCCGAATTCCCGGCCCAATCCAACACCCGAGGCTGAACTCATGACCCCAGATACTTCTGCAGCAGCCCAATTGGCCGACGAGCAACTCGACCGCCTGGAAACACTTCTCGACGACCCGGCGCTGGAAAATGCCATGCGCCTTGACGAGATTCAGGGTTACCTCTGCGCGGCCCTGGCCGGCCCCCAAGCCATCCCTGAAGAACAATGGATGGCCGACATTCTGGGTAGTGACGCCGCCCTGGAAACCCCTGCCGGAGAAGAGGCCGCCGCTTTGCTGCGGACCTTTGCCCAGAACCTGGAAACCGAACTGGCGTCGGGCGAACCCCCGGTTCTCCTGCTTTACCCTAAAGAAGATGATGAAAACGGCCCGAGTGACTATCTTCCCTGGTGCCAGGCCTACCTGGCCGGAGTCGACGCCGCCCAAGAGGATTGGTTCGAGTTCCTCGGCGAAGAAGAAGACGGTGAAGAAGACGAAGAGATCAAGGAAGAAATCAGTTACCTCGATGAACGCCTGTTTCCCCTGATGCTACTCACCGGTGAAGCCGAGTCTGCTGCGCGTGAGCACGGCGAGGAATGGCCCGAAGGTGAGGAATTGGTCGAAGTCGAAAGCGACTGCGAAGAAGATCTGCCTCAAGCCGTCACCGACATCTACCTGTTCTGGGCCGCCAAGCGCGGCGTCGCTACAATCCGCCGTGATGAACCGAAGGTTGGCCGTAACGACCCTTGCCCCTGCGGGAGTGGCAAGAAATTCAAACAGTGCTGCGGAGCCGACAACTAGGCGACAGACACCGTAGCAAGGTCGGCCGGCTGTGGCCGGCCAATCCGCAGGACATCATGCCCCAATGATTCTGCTCCTCAAACTACTTCTGACGCCGCTCCTGATTGTTTCACTCACCCTGACAGGACGGCGTTGGGGATTGATGGCCAGCGGATTCCTGATTGGCATGCCGGTCGTCTCGGCGCCGGTTTCCTTTATTCTGGCCTGTGAGTTCGGCCCAGGGTTTGCCCAGCACGCCGCCGTCGGCAGCATGGCCGGCCAAATATCCAACTGTATTTTTTGCCTGACCTACAGCCTGCTTGCCCGAAAAAGCAGCTGGCTGCTCAGCGCAATAGCGGCAATAGTCGCTTTCCTGATCATGACCTGGTTACTCGACCAGCTTGACTGGCAGCTTTTACCCGCTTTCTTCGCCCTGCTTATTGTCATCGCTGTTGTGACTCGACTGATTCCGCGGCAAAACAGTCTTATAAAAAGCATTCCCACGCCGCGCTGGGATTTGACGGCAAGAATCGTCACCTCAACCTGCTTCGTGATCCTGCTGACCACGATGGCCGACCATCTAGGCGCGCAACTCAGTGGACTGATTTCGCCCTTTCCGGTGTTCAGTGTGGTCTTTGCCAGTTTCACCCATTCGCAGTCCGGTCCGTTAGCCGCCGCCAATCTGTTGCGCGGAGTCGTTTGGGGTTCTGGCGCGTACGCGGCTTTTTTTCTGATCGTGGCCACCTTAATCAGCCCACTGGGAATCCCGCTGACCTATCTTCTGGCTTTGCTGCTATCGATGATCGTCGGCGGACTGAGCTTCATCGTTGAACGGAAAACTCAGCGCGCCGGCGGCGGTACGTAGTCCGGTGGCGGAGACGATGGCGGAGACATGTTGGGCGGCGGTGGCGGGATGTTTTTTCCGGGAACCGCCCCAGGAGCAGCCCCAGGAACCAGACTGGCCGGCACTTGCATCAGACTCCGGGCCATTGAGGCCGGTACCGGGACTTTGTGACCACTGGCGTACATGCACTGGATATAACTTTCATCGTAGCGGCGCTGGGCACCATAGCCATAACTTCGGCTGGATTCTGCCCCTGAGGCACTCCCCGCCAGCAGACCGACTCCGGCGCCGACGGCAGCTCCCTGCTGCCCGCCAATCGCCGCTCCAGCCACTGCGCCGACCGTCGTGCCGACCACGGCATGGCGAACACCCGGGTCATCGGCCAACCCACCGATGACCTGCGAGGCGTAACGGCGGCACTCGAAATCGCTGGCTCGAAATTCATTGAAATCCTTACCGGTTCCCGGCAAGGCCATGAGACTTGGGCCCGTCGGCACGGTGGCGCAAGCGCCAAGCAGGAGCAGAACGGGCATAACAACCCATGACTTGAGCATTTTCATTTACAACCTCTCAACGCTTCCTCAATCCGGATTCGGCGGCTGTGGCAACACTTTCTGCCAACCGCTAGGGCATTCTTTGACATAAGGGTAGTAGGCCTTGCTTGCCTCACAGTAATACCAGGAATTCGTAGTTTCTGCCTGAGGTGACTGAGCCGGCAAAGGTGCGGACTGTTCGATGTAAACCGGAGGTGACTGGTCAATAAAGAGCGGCGCATACGAAGGATAATAATAGGATGAGGGGTAATACCAAGGGCTAAAGACGGGGCCGCCCACAACCACGCCAAAACGTACGTGCCCACGGCTACCATGGCCACCATGCCCACGTGCAGCCATGACATCACCGGCGCACAAAGCGACAAGAAGGACAAGAGAACATTTATAGAATCGGAGCGAATTCATAAGGGCAATTCCTGTCATCCAGCGCCAACGGGATGAACACCATTTCAAAAGAACTTGGTATCTATATTATGGGCCAAAGCAAGTGCCACCGCTTAGCCAAAATGTAAGTAATTGTGATTCACAACGAGGCAGGAATCGTCAATCGCTCTTCATTTTTGCCGACAGTGTACTGGCAGCAACAATCATCAGACCACCAACGCACTCACGGACACCGATGGCCTCATCAGCCAGCAGCCATGAAGAAACGGCGGCAAAACCGACCTCCGAGAGCATGATGACGATGGCGCGATTGGACGCGACGCGCATCAACCCGTACTGGACGACCAGATTGGCCACCACCAGAGTCATCCCGATCAGAAAAATCAGACCAAAAACCATCCCAAACGATCCTTCCGACGGAACCTTGGGCGTTCCCAGACCGAACAGCATGAGCACGAAACCAACCACGATGACACCAAGAAATGCCGTCATTGATTTGGCTTCAATACTGACCCCCTGCACCTGACGCGAAAGCACGTTGAACAAGGCAAACGAGAACCCCGCCCCAAGTCCGAGCCAGTCTGCCAGATCCTGGGGTACAGGCAAACCAATCTTGGGCTGCCAAAGAACCGTCGCCGCTCCGGCCAGTGAGAGTGCGATGACAAAGCTCCCAATGCGATTCAGCCGCTCGTCGAGCAGCGCTCGGGAGAGCAAGACGGTCCATAGCGGAGCCAGATAAAAAAGCAGTAACACGCGAACGATTTCGCCTTCCAGCGTCGCGAGCACATAACCGAGATTGCAGCCTGCCGCTGACAAGGCGAGCCAGAAAAGGCTCCATGAATAGTTGATTTTGGCTGAAGAGCGCCGAAAAAGCAGCAAACCCAGCACAAAGGCCACGGAATAGCTGACGGTCGTCGCCAAAATGCCGTCAACACCCGCGTCGCGCAACACCCGATAGGGATACCAGATCAAGCCCCAGATCAGAGCGCCGGTCAGCAACGCAATGATGGCCAGGCGTGATTCGCGTTGAGCCGTACCGTCTTGTATTTCCGCCATCAGGCGAAGCCCTTTATAATCAATCGTTGAGAAAAACTGAGAAAGCGCACCAGTGCTTTCCGAATCTGCGTTGAGTCACCTAGCAGCCTGTCGGACTTAACCAAGTCGGCTGCAAAAAGTGGGAAGGCGGCCCATTTTCGCCCGTGTTCCTGCGCGAATAGAATAACTATTCGCTTGAAACCCGTGCAAAACTGCTCTCGCCTCCCACATTTTTCGCTTCGACCCATTAAGTCCGACAGGCTGCTAGCCAGACCCACGGGGTGGGTATCCTATCACACCGGCTTATCCGCCCTCGGGCTATGCTATTCTTGCTGTCATGATTAGCGGTTCTGACCATTTTCTACAGAGGAGTTGACACCATGATTCTCGACAAGCTCTTCCAGTTGATGGCGGAAAAACAGGCATCGGATCTGTTTATTTCTGCGGGAGTGCCGATCCATATCAAGATTCAGGGCAATTCAGTTCCGGTCAATCAGCAAGTGATGAACCCGGAAATGACCGAGAAGATCGCTTATGAGCTGATGTCGCCGGATCAGATCAAGACCTTTGAAGCGACGATGGAAATGAACCTCTCCTTCGGCGTACCCAATCTCGGCAATTTCCGCATCAACATATTCCGTCAGCGGGCATCGGTATCCATCATCATTCGTTACATTCTGGGGAACATTCCCGCACTCAGCACACTGTCTCTCCCCCCGGTACTTGCCGACCTGATCATGGAGAAACGCGGCCTGATGCTGATCGTCGGCTCGACCGGCTCGGGCAAATCAACGACCATCGCCTCAATGCTCGACCACCGCAATGCCAATCGCGCCGGTCATATCCTGACCATTGAAGACCCCATTGAATTCCTTTTCAAACACAAAAAATCCATCGTTAACCAGCGCGAACTTGGCATGGACACCCTCGGCTGGGAGCCAGCGCTGAAAAACGCCATGCGCCAGGCACCGGACTGCATCCTGATTGGCGAGATTCGCGACAAGGAAACCATGCAGATCGCCATTGCCTACGCCCAGACCGGCCACCTGTGCCTGGCCACACTGCATGCCAACAACAGCTATCACGCGCTCAACCGGATCATCAATTTCTTCCCGTTGGATAGTCGTACGGCGCTGTATCTTGACCTCTCGGCCAGCCTGAAAGCCATCATCTCGCAACGCCTGGTGAAGAAGCCGAACGGCAAACGGATTCCCGCCGCAGAAGTTATGCTCAATACCCGGCACATTCAGGAACTCATCGAACGCGGTGAAGTCATGGCCGTAAAAGAGGCCATGGAGCAAAGCCTCGCTCCAGGATCGCAAACGTTCGAGCAGGATCTTTTCCGGCTATACCGCGAAGGGACCATTACCCTTGACGAAGCCTTGGGTAACGCCGACTCACCGACCAATCTCTCGTGGCTGATCAATAACTCAGAAGTTTTCGACATCCCGAAGAAAGAAACCAACCACGGGGAAAACCCTGCGGCATTCACCGACACGAATATTCTCGGCACGTCTTTCAAGGAATTCTCACTCAGTCTCGATGGCTCCGACGACGCCTCACCCGATGCCCGCTGACCCCAGCTTTACCGCTTTCCTGACTTTTTTATCCAACTTATTACCTGATGACCACACCAACTGCCACTATGTTTGAACAAGCCCAGCACGAACTATTGACCTTGCGCGACCTGATGCGTTTCTCGGTCAGCCGCTTTAGCGAAGCTGACCTGTTTTTCGGCCACGGCACCGACAACGCCTGGGACGAAGCCGCCTATCTGCTGCTTCACACCCTGCACCTGCCCCTGGACCGACTCGATCCGTTCATGGACGCGCGCCTGACCAGCAGCGAACGGACCGCCGCACTGAAGGTCATTGAACGCCGCATCAGCGAGCGGCTGCCGGCCGCCTACCTGACCAACGAGGCCTGGCTGGGCGAGTACTGCTTCTATGTCGATCAACGCGTCATCGTTCCGCGCTCGCATATCGCCGAACTGCTGCAGGAGCAGCTCAGTCCGTGGATTGATGACCCCTGGGCCATCCACCAGGTACTCGATTTATGTACCGGCTCGGGCTGCCTGGCGATTCTCGCCGCCCAGGCATTCCCCGAGGCCAAGGTCGACGCCATCGATCTTTCACCCGATGCGCTTGAGGTCGCTGCCCGGAACGTCAAGGACTACGGACTCGAATCTCGCGTCAGCCCCCTGCTCTCGGACGCCTTCGCCGGAGTTCAGGGCAAACGCTACGACATCATTATCTCCAACCCGCCTTACGTTAATGCCGAGTCGATGGCCACGCTGCCGGAAGAATACCTGCGCGAACCCAAGCTTGCCCTGGCCAGTGGTGAAGACGGACTGGATTTCACTCGCATCCTGCTCAAGGAAGCCGCCAGTCACCTCAACGCCAAAGGTCTGCTGGTCGTCGAGATCGGGCACAACCGCGACGAACTTGAAGCAGCCTTCCCGGAAACGCCCTTCACCTGGCTCGACACCACGGCCGGAGATCGTTTCGTTTTCATGCTGCGCAAAGAGGATTTACCCGGCGCGTAAGGCTTCCAGCGGAGGGGCATTGATCAGGCGGGCGGCGGCAAACCAGCCAGCACCCATCACCAGCAATGCGCCTCCGACAGCGGCAAACAGTGGCAACCAGAGATTGACCGGAACGTCGAACTGGAACGCCTTGCTCGCCAGCACCTGACCGACCCCTATCGCCCCGAGCGAAGCGATCAGCCCTGCCAGCCCACCCACCGCGGCAAATTCTGCCAGCAAGGCGCGACGCAACTGTTCTCGCCGGGCCCCCAGGGCGCGCATCACCGCCAGTTCATAACGACGCTCTTCCGCCGCCGAGGCCAGCGCGGCATAAAGCACGATGACTCCGGCCAGCAGCGTAAACAGAAAGACAAACTGAACGGCCTGAGCCACCTGATCCATGATCGCTCGCAGTTGCCGCACAATCGCCGCGACATCGATCACCGTCAGATTGGGAAATTCGCCAATCAGCCGATTGACGAACGCGGCCTGGTCTGCGCCCAGATGAAAACTCGTGATCCAGCTCGCCGGATAGGCTTGCAGCACTGCCGGTTGAGTCAACACGAAGAAATTGACGCGCATTGAATCCCAGTTCAGCTTGCGCAAATTCAGCACCTGCATCTCGACCTTTTCACCGGCCACGACAAATTCGAGCCGGTCACCGAGTTTCAAACCCAGAGTCTTGGCTAATCCGTCTTCGACCGAAGCCATGCCACGCTCGCTCTCGGTGGGTGAAAACCAGCGCCCCGCCACCACCGCATTGCCTTGCGGCAAGTCCGACCGATACGAGAGATTGAATTCGCGATCGATCAGCCTTTTAGCACGTTCATCCGGGTAATCGTCCGGCCCGACCTCACGCCCATTCACCCGAGCCAGACGGCCGCGTATCATCGGCGCGAAATCGGCTGCCAGAGCTTCACGGGCAAAGGCCTGACGAACCTGACCCAATTGCTCGGGCTGAATATTCACCACGAAGCGGTTGGCGGCGTCGGGAGGAATCGCCCGCTGCCAGGCCTCAAGCAGATCATTGCGGGTCACGGTGAGCAGCAGCAAGGCCATGAATCCGAGCGCCAGGGCAACAATCTGCACCACACTGGCGGTCGATCGCCGTTCCAGGCT
>JBAXHE010000050.1:0-21113 GCA_037139055.1 Betaproteobacteria bacterium
AGCGACTATCATCAGGATGAACTCAATTGCTTGGCATAGGATTTCACAGCCGGCCATTGCCGGCGGCTGACCGGAAGCTTCTCGGGGATACCCCGCAGCAGCGCTTTCCACTGGGTTTCTGCGTCCTCTTCGTTGCTTTTCTCAAAACCGATGATCGCTTCACGGGCGGCCAGTGCACTGCGATGCAGGCGAATGAAGCGCTCCGAGAATTCCTGCTCAAGCTGCGTCAGCGACTCGTCGAGCAGGTATTCCCGGCTCGCTGTACGCGCCGTCACGTACTTCAGGTCGGCCTGGAGATAAAGGATTTCGCTGACCGGGATGAGCAGCAAACGGCCGCGCTCATGACAGGAAAGATGGCTGCGTGCGCCCTGCTGAATCTGCGCCAGAATCTGCGCCACTGGCGGCTGCGCCGGGCGCAGCTGCCGCGCCTTGTGCAATGCCGCCGCCAGACGCGCAGTGCGCACCGGCTTGACCAGATAGTCGATGGCGTTGAGTTCAAATGCCTGCAGTGCGTGACTGTCGTAGGCAGTGACAAAGATGATCGCCGGCGGTTTTTCCAGCCGGCCGAGATGTCGCGCCAGTTCGATGCCGTCCATTTTCGGCATGCGAATATCAACCAGCACCACGTCGACCGGACTCGCGGCAAGGGCTTCGATGGCCAGCACGCCGTTCGCCGCTTCGCCGACCACAACATTCGGCACTTCGTTCGCCACATCGGCCAGCAGATCGCGCAGGCGCGTCCGCGCCGGCGCTTCGTCGTCGACGATCAGGATGGTTAAGGGAGAGGCAGCACTCACCGCGTCGCACTCCGGCAGGGTAAAACGATATGCACCCGATACTCACGCAGGCCGTTGTCCAGAGTGACTTCAGAGGTATCCAGCCGCGCCTCGAGATCATAATACAGCGCCAGTCGCTCACGGATATTCTCCAAGGCCATGTGACTCCCGCCGGACACGCCGCCCCCCCGGCAGGGATTGGCCAGATCGATATGCACTTCGTTACCGCTGCGGGCAAAGCGGATGCGCACCACCCCCGGCTCACCCGAGGGCTCGATGCCGTGATAGACGGCATTTTCCAGCAGCGGTTGCAGCATCAGCGGCGGCACCGGCAGATCCGCCGGCACATCGACGATTTCCCATTCGACATTAAGTCGTTCCCCGAGGCGCAGTTTTTCGAGATTGAGGTACTGCCGGCACAAGGCGATCTCGTCGGCCAGCGGCAACAGATCGCGATGATCGCGCATCAGCGCACGAAACAGCTCGGCGAGTTCTTCCAGCGCCGTTTCGGCCCGTCGTGGCTCGGCGCGAATCAACGAAAGCACGGCATTCAGACTGTTGAACAGAAAATGCGGGCGGATTCGCGCCGTCAGCGCCTGCAGACGTGCCTCGGTCAACGCCGGCGAAAAGGCCCGCGCACGCAGGGCAAAATAGAACAGTAGAACACCGGCGGCGGCTCCGCCAAGCAGTGCGGCACGCAGCAGGCGCGAGCCACCGCCGTCATCGAAGCCCATGAAGCCCCAGAAATCGGCAAACAGCGCCGCACTCAGTGCTGCCATCGACACCACCCCAAGCTGTGACAACCACACTGGAAAGCCGAGCAGACGCTGGCCGAACAGCGCCAGCACCGAGAGATTGAACAGCAGCAGCGGCTGCACCCAGGCCGCCATAGCGACGTAACGTTGCACCCAGTCAGCCATTCCTGCGCTCTGGACCAGGGCCGCCGCCAGCGCCAGCAGGTTGACCCCGAGCAGCACGCGCAACATGACGCCGAAATTCCGGAAGTCCGGTATCGGCTGTCCTGCCGGGTTTTGTTTTATACTTGGCATTTACTGGAATCCGCACCTGTCAGGGTTTCATGAGACATTCTAGCCCACCCAAGTCTACCCCGAGCACCCATTCGATGAATCAGAACAATTCAACCCAATACACCTGGGCCGGCCGTTTTTCCGAGCCGATGTCCGATCTTGTCAAACGTTACACGGCTTCGGTCGACTTCGACAAACGCATGTGGCGCCAGGACATTCGCGGCTCACTGGCGCACGCGCGGATGCTGGCCAAGCAGGCGATCATTTCTCCCGAGGACCTGGCCGACATTCAGCGCGGCATGGCGCAGATTGTCTCGGAGATCGAGTCCGGCGCCTTTGAATGGTCGCTCGACCTGGAAGACGTGCATCTGAATATCGAGAAGCGCCTGACCACGCTGGTCGGTGACGCAGGTAAACGCCTGCATACCGGCCGCTCGCGCAACGATCAGGTGGCCACCGACATTCGCCTCTACCTGCGCGACTCGATTGACGACATTCTCGTCCTGCTCCGCCAGTTCCAGAGCAATCTGCTCGACCTGGCCGAGCGTGAAGCCTCAACGCCGATGCCCGGCTTCACCCATCTGCAGGTGGCACAGCCGATCACCTTTGGTCACCACCTGCTGGCCTGGTTCGAAATGACCTTCCGCGACAGCGAACGCTTTACTGACGTACGCAAACGTACCAATCGCCTGCCGCTGGGCGCTGCAGCCCTGGCCGGCACAACCTATCCGATTGACCGCGAATTTGTTGCCATGGAACTGGGCTTCGACGAGGTCTGCGAAAACTCGCTCGACGCTGTTTCCGACCGGGATTTCGCCATCGAGTTCTGTGCCGCCAGCGCCCTGCTGATGATGCACTTCTCGCGCATGTCGGAAGAGCTCGTATTGTGGATGAACCCACGTTTCGGTTTCGTCAAGATTGCCGATCGTTTCTGCACCGGCAGCTCGATCATGCCGCAAAAGAAGAACCCCGACGTTCCCGAACTGGCGCGCGGCAAGACTGGCCGCGTCTATGGCCATCTGATGTCGCTGCTGACTCTGATGAAAGGCCAACCACTGGCATACAACAAGGACAACCAGGAAGACAAGGAGCCGCTGTTCGACGCCGTTGACACCGTCACCGACACCTTGCGCATCTATGCCGAAATGATATCGGGCATTACTGCCCGCCCGGAGAACATGCGCGAAGCCCTGCGCCAGGGCTACGCCACGGCTACCGATCTGGCCGAT
The DNA here is from genome assembly GCA_037139055.1 of Betaproteobacteria bacterium. Taxonomy (GTDB): domain Bacteria; phylum Pseudomonadota; class Gammaproteobacteria; order Burkholderiales; family Rhodocyclaceae; genus Propionivibrio. The sequence goes on from JBAXHE010000050.1 coordinate 3,034, forward strand.
TACCTGACGCGCAAAGGTCTGCCCTTCCGCGACGCGCATGAGGCAGTGGGTCTGGCGGTGCGCCGCGCCGAAGAACTCGGCGTCGACCTGCCGCAGCTTTCGCTGGCCGAGCTGCAGCAGTTCTCGCCGCTGGTCAGTGACGACATTTTTGCTGTTCTCACCGTTGAAGGCTCGCTGGCATCACGCAATCATATTGGCGGCACCGCACCGGAGCAGGTCAAGGCCGCACTCGCACGGGCCCGGGAACGGCTGTGACCCTGGCTGAAAACCCTGTCTCTACAGGCAGGATCGGCAAATACCATCTGGTTCGTCAGATCGGGAGAGGGGCGACTTCAACGGTATATCTGGCGAACGACCCGTTTGCCCAGCGCGATGTGGCGATCAAGGTTGCCTCTCCGGAAATCCTGAGAGACCCCGAGCGCGGCAAGCTCTATACGAATCTCTTTCTCAACGAGGCTTCGCTGGTCGGCAAGCTCTCGCACCCGCATATCGTGCAGATATTTGACGCTGTGGTCGCCGAAGATCTCTGCTATATCGTAATGGAATACGTTCAGGGCGGCACGCTCGAAGACTACTGCCGCCCGGACAAGCTGCTGCCGATTGAACGGGTCGTCGAAATCATTTTTAAATGTACCCGGGCCCTTGATTTTGCCTTTCGCATTGGGATAACGCACCGCGACATCAAACCGGCCAACATCCTCTATTCCGGCAGCGACCCCAACAGCGGAGAGATCAAGATTTCCGACTTTGGTGCAGCGCTCATCGACGCCCCGGAGCGGACGCAAGTCTCGGGCATCGGATCTCCCGCCTACATGTCACCACAGCAGGTCCGTGAACAGGCGCTCGACCATCAAACCGACATCTACTCGCTGGGCGTGGTGATGTACCAGTTACTCACCGGCCAGCTTCCATTTCAGGCCAGTACCAACTACAACATCGTATTCCAGATCATCAACACCGAGCCTTCGCCTCCGTCAAGCATTCGCAAACAGGTTCCCGAAGTCCTCGACCGGATTGTTGCCCGCGCCATGTGCAAGGACACCGCAGGACGTTACCCGAGCTGGGAGGAATTCGCGCATGATCTGGCGCAAGCCTTCCGCAACAAGCAATTGCGCATCCCAAAAAGCAACTTCTCCGATTCGGAAAAGTTCGACACCCTGCGCGAACTGCCTTTCTTTGCCGACTTCTCCGACGTTGAAATCTGGGAAATCCTGCGCTTCTCGGAGTGGAGCAGCGTCAAACCGAAAACCGTGATCATCAAGGATGGCGATCCCGGCGATTTTTTCTGTTTTCTCGTCGAGGGGGAACTGAAGGTCACCAAAAACGGACGCATTCTCAACCTGATGACGCGCGGCGAATGCTTTGGTGAAATGGCCGTGATCAGCAAGGGGCCGCAAATCCGCAGCGCCGACATCGTCGCCCTCACCGCCGCGAAGATCATCACGGTCAAGGGTGAAGCGCTCGAACAGGCGTCAGAAAGCTGCCGTATGCATTTTTACCAGTCATTCCTTGAAGTCCTGGCCAGCCGACTGATTCTGGCCAACTCACGGCTGGCTGCGAGCTAAGAGCCTAATTCGCGCAGGGCATCCCGATCCGCCTGCCGAAATAATCCGGGCTGACCTGGGTGGAACGAACCACCCCGGTTGAACCGTCAAACAGCACGTCGAAACGGGCGGTCTGCATCCAGCTGTCGCAGAACCGCCATTCCCACACCAGTTCGTCGCGCGCTGCAAAATAGGCCGTCCAGCTCGGATTGGGAGGGCCCAGTGTTTTTAGCACATCGTCCTGATTACTCTTACCGCTGACGATTCTCGCAAAGTGCTCGCCATTCAACACTTCGTCGATTCTCACCAATACTCCATCGGCATTGAAGTAAGCCATGAATGTCTTGGTTCCACTCGGACCGCGCGGATAGGCCAGTTGCACTCGCCCATCAGGACCATCCCAGCGCATCGCCGGTTCGCCCATGGTCGCAACCACCTCGGGCAAGGTCGCCAACCCCGGCTTGAGGGTGTAACCACTGTAACCGGCACAGGCGGAGAGAAGGAAAACCATGCTGACCAGCACGGCTTTCGCAACACCATCCGCAAATTTGGCGAATTGGCCCATGAGTGCCTCAGTCCGGGGCAGCAATGCCTTCTAGCAGCGTTTTCAGCTCACCACTCTCGAACATCTCGCGCATGATGTCACTGCCGCCGATAAACTCACCGCGGATATAGAGCTGGGGAATCGTCGGCCAGTCGGAAAAAATCTTGATGCCGTCGCGAATCTCGGGCTCTTCGAGCACGTTGACGCTGAAAAAGAGTGGCAAATTACAGGACTGAAGAATCTTCACCGCCGTCGACGAGAAACCACACATCGGCGCTCTGGGTGTTCCTTTCATATACAGCACCACGGGATTGCTGGTGACCTGTTCTTTGATCTGCGCCTGCACGTCCATAAAAACCTCTTGAGTGTTGAGTAAATTAATCAGGAAAAGGGGATCGGAGTCTATCGATTTCGGCAAAACACCGTCAAGGCAAAAAGCCGCCGCTCACCCGTTCAATCGCCGCATCATCGCGCCAGGATGTCACTCCGGTAAAACCCGCGTTTTGCAGCAATTGTCGGGTTTGGACCGCTTGATCGTAGCCGTGTTCAATCAACAGGCCGCCATGAGGCAATAAATGCTTTGGCGCGCCCTCGATGAGCACCCGAATACAGGCCAGGCCATCGCCTCCGGACACGCCATCTGTCAAGGCCATCTGCGGCTCGAACGACAAGCCGTTCTGCTGCAGATGCGAATCGCCTGCGGCCACGTACGGTGGATTGGAGACAATCAGATCAAAACGTTCGTCACCCAACGGGGAAAACCAGTCGCCTTGAAGAAAGCGGATCGCCACCTGATGGCGCCTGGCATTGGCTCGCGCCACCTCCAGCGCCTCCGCCGACAGATCAACGGCGGTCACCACGGCCTCAGGGCAAAGTTTAGCCAGAAGAATGGCGACGATACCGGAACCCGTCCCCAGATCGACAATACGCGCTGAGGTGAATTTTTCGGCATGCGCCTGCGCTCGCGCCACCAGCACTTCGGTATCCGGACGGGGAATCAGGACTGCCGGTGTCACGGCAAACTCCAGGCCATGAAACCAGGCACTGCCCACCAGATAGGCCAGCGGCTCACCCGCCTCGCGACGCTCAAGAAGTACTGCAAATTCAGCGCCCTGCTGCGCCGTCATTTCGCGTTCAGGATGTGCGATCAGATCCGTATGAGAGCACGCACAAACATGTTCCAGCAGCAATCGCGCATCGAGACGATCAATGCGCTGGCTGGCTCGGCGCCAGGCGTCACCGATCAGCACGTCACAAATCCTGGAAAAAACTGTTGAACCACAACGGGCACAAAGGACACAACGATAAGCAAGGACTTCGTTGTGCTCGTCGTGCCCGTTGTGGTTAATTGAATTGCAGCGTTCAAACTCACTCCGTCCCCGACAGCGCTGCCAGAAGCTCGGCCTGATGCTCGGACGACAAGGCACCGACGACCTCATCGAGATCGCCGTCCATGATCGCGTCGATCTTGTACAGCGTCAGGTTGATGCGGTGATCGGTCACCCGCCCCTGCGGGAAATTGTAGGTGCGAATGCGCTCGGAGCGGTCACCGCTGCCGATCAGACTCTTGCGTTCCGAAGCGATCTTGGCGTGCTGCTCGCGCTCCTGCGCGTCCTTGATGCGCGCCACCAGCACCGACATCGCCTGCGCCTTGTTTTTATGCTGCGATCGGCCGTCCTGGCACTCGACAACAATGCCGGTCGGCAAATGCACGATGCGCACCGCCGAGTCTGTCTTGTTAATGTGCTGGCCACCAGCCCCCGATGCACGAAAGGTGTCGATGCGGATTTCCGCCGGATTGATGTGCACCTCTTCGAGCTCATCGGCTTCGGGCATCACCGCCACCGTACAGGCTGAAGTATGGATGCGCCCCTGCGCCTCGGTTTCCGGCACCCGTTGCACGCGGTGGCCACCGGATTCGAATTTGAGCTTTGAATAGACGCCATTACCGGCGATGCGAGCAATTACTTCCTTGTAACCGCCGACTTCGGATTCGTTGGCCGATACCACCTCGACCTGCCAACGCTGTCGTTCGGCAAAGCGCGTATACATGCGGAAAAGGTTACCGGCGAACAGCGCCGATTCGTCACCACCGGTTCCGGCACGGATTTCCAGGAAGACATTGCGGTCGTCGTTGGCATCCTTGGGCAGCAAGAGCTTTTGCAATTCGATTTCCAGCTCGGGCAGGCGCGCTTTGGCGGCTTTCATTTCCTCTTCGGCGAGATCCTTCATTTCCGGATCGGCCATCATCTCCAGGGCTGATTGAAGATCCGCCTCGGTCAGTTGCCAGGTTTTGTAGAGCGCGACGACCGGACCAAGCTCGGCATGCTCGCGCGTCAGCTTGCGGTACTGATCCATGTCGCGCGTGGCCTCGCCACTCGACAGAATGCGATCAAGCTCATCGAGACGGCCAACGAGGTTTTCCAGTTTGTCGCGGATGCTTTGTTTCATAATCAACCAGAGAAAAAAACGGTTTTAACCACAACGACACAACGAACACGACGAAAAGCAATGATGATTCAGTAAGGTGTAATTTGCCTTCTTCGAAAAACGTTGTGCCCGTTGTGCTCGTTGTGGTTAGTTTCTTTTCAAAACTACTCGCCATGCAGATGAAATAGTCGCGAGACGATCGCCTGCATCTCGCCGCGCGCCCCTTCGGCCTGATGGAGTGCCTGCGTCGGCGCGTGCAGAAATTTGTTGGTCAGGCGATGCGACAGATGTTCCAGCACACTCGCCGGATTCTCGCCCTTGGCCAGCAATTTGAGCGCGTGTTCCATTTCGTGCCGACGCATACGTTCGGCAGAATCGCGTAACGAGCGAATGACCGGGACGGTCTCGCGCATTTCCAGCCAGAGCAGGAAACTCTCCACCCGTGTAGCAATGATCGCCTCGGCATCAACCACCGCCGACTGGCGTGATTCGACGCCGGACTCTACGACCTGCGCCAAGTCATCGACGGTATAGAGAAAAACATCGTCCAGTTCGCCGACTTCAACTTCGACGTCGCGCGGCACGGCCAGATCAATCATGAACATCGGACGGTGCCGACGGGCGCGAATCGCCCGCTCAACAAGGCCCAGACCGAGAATAGGGAGCTGACTGGCGGTACAGGAGACAACAATATCAAATTCGGCCAGCCGATCACCGACCTCTTCCAGGCGGATCGCCGTCGCACCATAACGCTCGGCCAAGGCACGGCCGCGATCAATAGTGCGGTTGGCGACGACCATCTGTTTGGGCTTTTTGGCGGCAAAATGTGTCGCACATAACTCGATCATTTCGCCAGCACCGATAAACAGCACGCGCTGATCGGCAATCTGCTCGAAAATTCGCTCGGCCAGGCGCACCGCAGCAGCAGCCATGGATACGATGTTGGCACCGATGGCGGTGGTCGAACGGACATCCTTGGCCACCGCAAAAGTGCTCTGAAACAGCTTGTTCAGTGTCGTTCCCAGAGTCCCCGACTCGCGGGCAATCCGTTCCGCTTCCTTCATCTGCCCGAGAATCTGCGGCTCACCGAGAACCATCGAATCCAGACCGCTGGCCACCCGGAACATATGCTGCACCGCTTCACGCTCGGGATGCACATAAAGATAGGGCTCGATTTCGTGATGCGGCACCTGACGGTATTGCGCCAGCCACTCGCTCGCGGCCTGTGGCGCGTCGGCCTGACAGTAAAGCTCGGTGCGGTTGCAGGTCGACAGGATGGCGGCCTCAAACACCCGCCCGCCGCTAGCCAGATCGGTCAGCGCCCGACGCAATTCTTCGGCATGGAACGACACCTGTTCCCGGACCGAAAGCGGTGCCGTGCGGTGATTGATGCCGAGAGTAAATAGCGCCATGCAGAGGGAATCGGAAGATGGATCAAAGGGTGGCCGTAAAGCCCACAAAAACAGCGCTTGATTATACCACCCACCACGCCGCAAGCTGCCGCCTAACCATCCACTGACGCACTGAGGCAAAACTCTCCTCACTAGCACTGACCAAGCACCGAACAAATTGCTTCTGCGCCTCTTCAAGCCTGCAAGTTCTTCTGAAACCCGTCAACTGTTTTGCGACCGACATCGGCCCAGTTCTCATGACCCAGAATGTGAAGGCATTCACGCAGCACGAGGACGGGGAAAAAAACGATACTGAACTGGAAATCACTTTACCAGTCGGTTCGACCCGCGCTATCGAACCGCGATCTCTCCACCACGAAGTCGATTACACCCACCATTTTCTTCTAGTCAAGAACCTTCATATCTTCACATTAAGCACAAACACCCCATCGCCGCGCACAACTGAAAACATAAACCAGAGCTTATCAACACCTCCAACATACTGTATACAAAACATATAAATCAATGCTTCGCGTATAAATACAAAAATCACTATCTCGGCTTGTATAACACAAACCAGCGTTAGTTCTGTAACGGAATGTAATCGTGACTATCGGTCGTTTGCTTACTTGTTTCGAATTCATTAAAAATGGCGCGTCTCCACTCACCAGAATCACCAACGAGACCTTCCCTTCGGATGAAACCACCGAGCTTCGACCAGAAGACCGCAAAGAAAAGACGTCCGCTAAGACGCTGCATATTCTAGGAAGCGACGAGCCGTCGAGAAGTCGCTCATATTACCTTTACGTCAATGAATGGAGATAGAAGTGAAGAGAAAACTACCCTCTGCAGCCTATATTCTGATGGCTATGGTGCTGGGAATTTTTGTTGGCTGGATGATTTTTACGGGGAGCGCCGACAAAAAAACGGCCGGACAGATTGCCGGATACATCTCCATAATTTCTGATGTGTTTTTACGTCTGATCAAGATGCTGATCGGACCTTTGGTATTTTCTACCCTAGTCGTCGGCATCGCTCACATGGGTAATGCGAAATCGGTGGGACGCGTTTTCGCCAGGGCACTCGGCTGGTTTGTTATTGCCTCGTTAATTTCTCTGGTACTGGGCTTAATCATCGCCAATCTGCTCGAACCGGGAAAAAACCTCAGCCTGCCACTCCCTGATATCGGGGCGGCAACCAACCTGGCAACATCCAAATTTACGCTGAAGGATTTCATTAGCCACCTCGTACCCAGATCGTTTGCCGAAGCAATGGCCAACAACGAGATCCTGCAGATCGTCGTGTTTTCCATGTTTACCGGCGTATCGTTAGCTGCCATGGGCGAAAAGGGCAACACTCTGGTCAAATGCATCGACGAATTGGCCAACATGATGCTCAAGATGACCGGTTACGTCATGAAACTCGCGCCTTTGGCCGTTTTCGCCGCGATGGCCTCAACCGTATCGGTCAACGGACTGAATATCCTCGTCCAGTTTGCCGTATTCATGGGCGACTTCTATATTGGCCTGTTCATACTGTGGTCCATTCTGATTCTGGCCGGCTTCGCCTTCCTGGGACCGCGAGTTTTCAGGCTGCTGGCGCAGATCAAGGAAGCGTTCATGCTTTCCTTTGCCACCGCCAGCTCGGAAGCCGCCTATCCCAAAATCCTCGACGCACTGGATCGTTTTGGGGTATCGCGCAAGATTTCCAGCTTCGTGATGCCGATGGGTTATTCTTTCAATCTTGACGGATCCATGATGTACTGCACCTTTGCGACGCTATTTATCGCCCAGGCGTACGGCATCGAACTGCCCATTGCCACCCAGGTCACCATGATGCTGATCCTCATGCTCACATCCAAAGGCATGGCCGGCGTCCCACGCGCCTCACTGGTAGTAATTGCCGCAACGCTCAACCAGTTCAACATTCCCGAAGCCGGTTTGTTAATGATCCTGGGCGTGGACACTTTTCTCGACATGGGACGCTCGGCAACCAATGCTGTAGGTAACTCGATTGCCTCAGCCGTGGTTGCCAAGTGGGAAGGGGAGCTGTTGCCGGAAGCTGAAGCAGAAGCCAACGCCCGACAACTCGATGCAGAGGCCAGACAATCCCTGGCACCATCGATTGCATAGCTTGTTGAATCACAGCGCTTGAGCACCTTACAAAATCCGCAAGGGCGCTGCTGTACCACCCTCACTTGCAGGACGTAGCCACGGAGGCACGTCCTGCATTCCGCTATGGGCCAACCATGACGCCTGAGAAAGCACCATGAATTCTTCAACACACTTAGTTCATTCCACAGCAGCAATTGCACTGCTGATCTTGACGCTATTGCTCGGCAATCAAATCGCCAGCGCCCAGGCAAACAAGCTCGAATTGAACGACACTCTCAAAAAAGCCGGAACCACCGGCGTCATCAGTGTTGGCTATCGCGAATTTTCGGTACCTTTCTCTTTCCTTTCAACGCGCAACGAGCCCATTGGATATTCAATCGACCTATGCCGCTCGATTGTCGACGCCATCAGCAAGAAAGTGGGACGTGAACTCACCATCAAGTGGGAGCGTGTCACCTCCGAAACACGGATGGACGCCGTACTATCCGGCCAGGTAGATCTGGAGTGCGGATCGACCACGAATAATGCCGAGCGGAGCAAACGACTCGCTTTCTCGCCAATCATCTTTGTCGCCGGTACCAAGTTGATGGTCAAGCGCAGCTCTTCGATCAAGACATTCCGCGACCTCTCGAACAAGGTTGTGGTGGTCACCGCGGGGACGACCAATGAAAAGGCAATGCATGATTTGCGCGACAAATTCAGGCTGAACTACGCCATAGTCGCCGGCCATGATCACGAAGAGTCCTATGACCTGCTAATCCACGGCGAGGCCGATGCTTTTGCGACCGATAATGTTTTGCTCAATGGCCTGATTGCCAAAAACAAACTGAACAAGGATTACCTGGTGACGGGGGATTTCCTGAGCTACGACCCCTACGGCATCATGTACCGCAAGAATGACCCTGCTCTGAAGCGGTTGGTTGAAACGACTTTCTACGCCATGGCTGAAGAACGCGAACTCGATCGTGTTTATGACAAGTGGTTCATGCGGCGCTTGCCGTCAGGCGACAGCATTGACCTGCCGATGAGTCCGCACCTCGAAACAATTTTCCGCTCCATGGGCACGAAACCCGAATAATCCTGATGAGTCGGCCAACCCCTCAAATCCCCGACCCGCCGTCTTCCAGCAAAGGCGCTGGCGTATTGAAGACCTTGACCTGCCGCGGTTTCAGCCACACCGTTTGACCTTTGGCCAAGGCCAGCAGAGTCGCCCGTTCGCGGGTCAGCTCCACCTCGATCAGCTCTGAATCGTGCGCCAGCTCGATGCGCACGATCGGACCGATGGCATGCACATCCTGTACGATTGACTCCAGACCACCCGGCACTCTAGCCCGCTCGATCTCGATGTCGTGCGGGCGGACAAATGCCGTCGCTTCGCCACCTGCCGGCGCTCCTGACGCCGCATTGACCTCGTCGCGCCCAACGTCGGCCCAGGTGCCATGAACCCGACTGTGAAAGACATTCACATTACCCAGGAACTGATAGACGAAGGGTGACGCCGGATTGGAGTACACCTCGTCGGGCGTTCCGATCTGTTCGATTTTGCCGTGGTTCATGACCACCACGCGATCGGCCACTTCTAGCGCCTCTTCCTGATCATGCGTCACAAAGACGCTGGAGATGTGCATTTCGTCATGCAGGCGGCGCAGCCAGCGACGCAATTCCTTGCGCACCTTGGTATCGAGCGCACCGAAGGGCTCGTCAAGAAGCAGCACTTTAGGCTCGACGGCCAGCGCCCGAGCCAGCGCAATGCGCTGACGCTGACCGCCGGAGAGTTGCGACGGATACCGATCGGCCAACCAGTCGAGCTGTACCAGTTTCAGCAGATCCATCACCCGACGGCGGATTTCCGCTTCAACCGGACGCTCGGACTTCGCCTTGACGCGCAGGCCAAAAGCCACGTTCTCGAATACCGACATGTGGCGGAACAGCGCATAGTGCTGGAAGACGAATCCCACCTGACGCTCGCGGGCATGCAGATGCGTCGCCTCTTCGCCGGCGAATTTCACGTGCCCGGCATCGGCCGATTCCATTCCGGCGATGATCCGCAACAAGGTCGTCTTGCCGCAGCCCGACGGTCCGAGCAAGGCCACCAGTTCGCCGGTCGGAATGTTCAGGTTGATGTTGTCGAGCGCGACGAAGTTGCCGAAGCGCTTGCTGACGTTGCAGATTTCAATACTCATGGGGTTCCCGTTTTTTCAGGCGGCAGAGCCGCATCCAGCATTTCAGTTTCCTGACGCATCTGCCATTCGACCAGTGTTTTCGCGACCAGCGTCACCAGCGCCAGCAGCGCCAGCACCGAAGCGGCAGCGAAGGCGCCAATGGCGTTATATTCGTTGTAGAGAATCTCGACGTGCAGCGGTAGCGTATTGGTTTCACCGCGGATATGCCCAGACACCACCGACACCGCGCCGAATTCGCCCATCGCCCGCGCGTTGGAGAGGATCACGCCATAGAGCAGGCCCCACTTGATGTTCGGCAAGGTCACCCGGTAGAACATCTGCCAGCCCGAAGCGCCCAGCGAAATCGCCGCTTCTTCCTCGTCCTTGCCCTGCGCCTGCATCAGCGGGATCAGCTCGCGCGCGATGAAGGGAAAGGTAATGAACAGGGTGACCAGGATCATTCCCGGCAGGGCAAAAACAATTTTGACGTCGTGCTCGGAAAGCCAAGACCCGAACAGGCCTTGCGCCCCGAAAATCAGCAGAAACACCAGCCCCACCACTACCGGAGAAACGGCAAAGGGCAAGTCGATCAGCGTAATCAGCAGGCTCTTGCCGCGAAAATCGAACTTGGCGATCGACCAGGATGCGGCCACGCCGATCATCACATTGAAAGGCAGGATGAACAGCGCGATAAACACCGTCAAACCGATGGCATAAAGTGTTTCACGATCCTTGAGCGCGATCAGGTACGCCGACCAGCCGCCACGAAACGCCTCGACAAAAACCGCCAGCAGTGGCAATGCGAGAAAGAAGAAGAGGAAGCCGAGGCCCGTGGCCAGCAGGGAGTAGCGCACCCAGCGTGGCTCGGCATTGGCGCGACGCGATCCGGGAGCGTTCATTGGACTACCCTCCTGTCACTGCGTGACCTCCTCCCCATGGGAGGATGAGCACCCCCTCCGGGCGGCCGTGCGAGGGCGCTCATAGCACCACCTCGCCCTTGCCGTGATGGCGATTGGCCGCCCACCACTGCAAGGCATTGACACAAAGCAGCATGACGAAGGAAATCACCAGCATGACCAGTGCCAATGCGGTGGCTCCGACGACATCGTATTGTTCGAGCTTGGAGATGATCAGCAGCGGGGTGATTTCGGAAATCAGCGGCATATTGCCGGCGATAAAGATTACCGAACCGTACTCGCCGATAGCGCGCGAAAAGGCCAGGGTAAAGCCAGTCAGCAAGGCCGGGAAGATCGCCGGTAACAGCACGCGAGTGAAGGTCTGCAACCGCGAAGCGCCAAGCGTAGCTGCAGCCTCTTCGATTTCCGGCTCGATATCCTCGATCACCGGTTGCAGGGTGCGCACAACGAAGGGCAGGCCGATAAAGGTCAGCGCCACAACGATGCCCAGCGGCGTGAAAGCCACCTTCACCCCAAGTGGCTCAAGGTATTGCCCAATCCAGCCGTTGCCAGCATAGAGCGTCGCCAGCGTAATTCCGGCGACCGCCGTCGGCAGCGCGAAAGGCAGATCGACCAGTGCATCGACAAAGCGTTTTCCGGGGAACGGGTAACGCACCAGAACCCAGGCGACGATCAGACCGAAAAAGGCATTGATCAGCGCGGCGAGCAACGAGGCGCCAAAGGTCACGCGATAAGAAGCGAGCGCCCGCTCACCACTGGCGATATGCCATAGCTGGTCAAGGCTCAGCGAGCTGGCCTTGAACACCAGCCCGGAGAGCGGCAACAGGATCAGCAGCGAGAGATAGACCAGCGTCACGCCAAGAGACAGGCCAAAGCCGGGAAGAACACGTTTCATCGATTTAAAACCTTATTTTTAATTAACCACAACGAGCACAACGGACACAACGAGATTCAAAAACAGAAACGAATTCATGATCCAATTTACTAAATTGCTTTGCCGCTTTTTCTTCTAGGAATTTCGTTGTGCTCGTTGTGCTCGTTGTGGTTCAAATCACTTGCTCTGGTAAATCTGATCGAAGCTGCCGCCGTCCTTGAAGTGCGTTGCGGTCACTTTGCTCCAGCCGCCAAACACTTCGTCGACGGTGAAGGTCTTGATCGCCGGGAACTGCGCGACGTATTTCTTGAGCAGATCAGAGTCGCGCGGGCGCAGATAGTTCTGGGCCGCATTTTCCTGACCTTCTTTCGACCACAGGTAATCGAGATAGGCCTGCGCCAGTTTGCGCGTACCTTTCTTGTCGACCACCTTCTCGACCACCGCGACCGGGAACTCGGTCAGGATAGACAGCGACGGATAGACGACATCAAAATCACCCTTGCCAAACTCCCGGGCAATCAGCTCCGCTTCGCTTTCGAAAGAGATGAGCACATCGCCCATCCGACGCTGCATGAAGGTCGTCGTTGCATCACGGCCGCCAGCGGCAAACAAGGGAACGTTCTTCAGCAGCTTGCCGACAAACTCCTGCGCCGTCTTGTCACTCCCGCCCGGCTGCTTGACCGCGTAGCCCCACGCCGCAAGATACGAATAGCGCCCGTTGCCGGTATTTTTGGGATGCGGCAGGATCACCTGCACCCCAGCTTTGATCAGATCTGGCCAGTCCCGCAGCCCCTTCGGGTTGCCCTTGCGCACGATAAAAACCATCGTCGAGGTGTAGGGAGAGGCATTATTGGGAAATTTCTTCGCGTAATCCTTGGCCACCAAGCCTTTTTCCACGAGGAAATCGACGTCGGACGCCTGATTCATCGTCACCACGTCGGCTTCCAGGCCATCGGCCACGGCGCGCACCTGTTTGCTCGACCCGCCATGCGACTGCCTGAGCTCAACCGACTCGCCGGTTTTGCTCTTCCAGGCCTTTTGGAACATCGGGTTAAAGTCCTTGTAAAAATCGCGTGACACGTCGTATGACGTATTCAGCAGACTGGTTTCAGCCCAGACCGACGGAGCTGAGAACGTCACTGCCAGCAGTGCAAGAATCTTGGGGATCATGCGAAACATACGAGGCTCCTTGATATTCGGGCAAAATGCACGTATTCGTATTTATGCCCCAACTATAAGCTGAGTACATAGAACCGCAAAGTCTGTTTATTTATTTGATTATTCCATTTTTGAATAACAAACCGATGATTTTGCCAACTTCGTTTCTCAACCTCATACCCCCCCAGATCAAGGCTCCTGCAGATCACCCGATGAACGAATTGCCTGAAATACCGCCCCACTTCAACGGTCACCGTTACCACGTCTATAACGACTGGGCGCGACAGGAATATGGCGGCCGCCTGCAGAAAGTTTCCATCGACGCCGGATTCACTTGCCCCAACCGCGACGGCTCGCTGGGCGTCGGCGGCTGCTCGTTCTGCAACAACGAGGGGTTTTCCCCCAGTTACTTGCGCGAACAACGCAACATCCACACGCAGATTGATACCGGCGTCGAATTCATGCGCCGCCGCTACCCCCGGACTAAAGCTTTTCTGGCTTATTTCCAGAGCTATTCAAACACCTACGACAGCCTTGAAAACCTCCGGCAAGCCTACGATACAGCGCTCTCCCACCCAGAAATTGAAGGCCTGGTCATCGGCACCCGCCCCGACTGCCTGCCCGACGCCACGCTCGACTATCTCGCCGAATTGGCCACGCGCACCCTGGTCGAGCTGGAAATCGGCATTGAATCCTGTAGCGATGCCGTGCTCCAGGAATGCCTGCGCGGCCACGACTTCGCCTGCACCATCGATGCGATTGAGCGCGCAGCAAAGCGCGGCCTGTTCATCACCGGACATCTGCTGCTCGGCCTGCCGCGGGAAACTTCCGAAGATCGCATTACGGGCGCCAAGGCCCTCGCCCGACTGCCGCTCGACGCCCTCAAGTTTCACCAGTTGCAAATTGTGCATGGCACGCGACTGGCCAATCTCTATCGCGCCGACCCCGCTTCGGTTCAATTGCTTGACCCGGAAAGCTACCTCGAGGCGGTCATTGACATGCTTGAGCACCTCCCGCCCCGAATCAAGATTCAGCGGCTCGGTAGCGAAGTACCACCCGACGTGCGCCTTTCGCCAGACTGGGGCATCCGCCTGCACAAGTTTCCCGCCCTGCTCGAAGCGCGCCTGTTGACTAGGAACACCTGGCAGGGAAAGCTTTACTCCAGAACGAATCCGGAACTCCCGGTGTAAAAACAGACCCGGTTGCGGCCCTCTTCCTTGGCCTGATACATGGCAGCATCAGCCTGATTAAGAATCTCATCCTGACTGTGCTCCTGACCAGAAAACACTGCCACACCGATGCTCGACGTGCAGCAGTGCTGGACGACATGTGTACTGCCATCCTCACCACTGACCCGCAGTCGATAGGGCTCAGACAAGGCGTTGCGAATTTTTTCTGCGATGCCCCCAGCCAGCAGTGCCGACTCCTTCCGGTCCGCGCTCAGAGCGCCCAATGCCACGACAAACTCATCGCCTCCGAAGCGCGCAACCGTATCAATCTCGCGAACGCAATTTCTCATCCGACCAGCCACCTCGATCAGCAGCAGATCACCGACCCTATGCCCGTGCGTATCGTTGAGCGGCTTGAAGTTATCCAGGTCAAGGAAAATCAGCGCGCCGTAAAACCCGGTGCGTTTGCTGCTCGCCAGCACCTGCCTCAAACGATCATCGAACAGACGGCGGTTGGGCAATTGAGTGAGCGGATCGTAAAACGCCAGTTGCCGGACCTGATCTTCCATCCGCTTGCGTTCGGAGATATTCCGGCAAATCCGGTGAAACCCGACAATACTACCTTTGAGATCACGCTCAGGCGTCGAAAGGATCTCGGTCCAGATCAAATGACCGTCTCTGCACACCAACTGCCCCTCAATGCTGGCATCAACGGTCTGCGTTCCATTTCGCGCCGCATCATGCCTTTCGAAAACATGCTCGGCAAAAATAAGAGCACTCGCTGCGGAGAGAAACTCTGACAAGTGGTGCCCGAGGATTTCACTGGCCTCGTAACCAGTCACCCGCGTGAAAGCCGGATTGACTGAAATGATCGTCGACTCCATATCGGTGATCAGAATTGCCTCGGCGCTAGAATCGAAAACGGTCGCGTTGATCCGCTGCAGCCGTTCGGATTCCGCTCGCTGAGCCGACAATTGCAGCTGCCTTCGAAAATAGGCAAAGGCTAGCCAGGTAATTGACGCCAGCACCAACGCAACCACTCCCAGCAGTGTTTGGGCCTCGCTCACCCAGTGTTTTAGCGCGTACTCACGATCAAGATGCGTCACGACTACGAATGGATACAATCGCGAAGCACGAAAAGCGGTCAGCACCTTGCGGCCTTTGTCATAGTCTTGCGCGAATTGTCCGAACTCGTTTTCTGACAGCTTCAAGTCACGTGCCACATACGCCTGCCGGGAGGCCGGAAGCATGTCCGGACAGGATGAAATCATCAACGATCCGTCGTACCGCAACACTTCGATGACGCCATCTGCAGCCCCTAGCTGCAGTGAGACCCGGTTGACGAAGTAGTCCGTATTGAAGGCCAGGAGCAAGGTCAGCTTGCGCCCGCCGGACACCCGTGTCTGTATGACCGGGATAAAACTGAGCGCATCCCTCTCTACCGGGTTTTGTGAACTGGCAGCCCGACCACTCGCAAAATCCCGCCCCGACCAGGTCTCACCGATGCGCAGATTCTCGGTCAAACCCATTGCCGGCGGCAGGTAATCCTCGGTTGGCACAATGATGCCCACATTCGCCGGATTGGAACTGATCGTAATTCGACCACGATCATCCAGCAGGGACATCGAACGCAGGAAGGGAGAACGGCTCAGGGTCGCCGCAAAAGAATTCAACACCTGCTTCGAATCCTGCATTCCCGATGTCTGCACCAGGGTATTGGCGGCGATCAGTTCAGTCACATGCAGGTTCTGGGTCAGGAGATCCTCGATGTTCTGTGCATGCATGGCCGACACTTCAAACCCTCGACTCAACGCCTCGGCACGATGCAACCACAGCGTATAGGAGGTAATTCCCAGCATGCTCACGACGAACACAACCAGTCCAGTAACGAAAGTCCTTTGCAGAAAATGTTCACGCGATTTCATGGGGCAACGATAGGTTCTAGTTTGTGCCGACGCGCGGACGCAAGCAAACGTCCGTCACGCTTGATGTCACTGACAAACTGCTCGATTCGGGAATACCAGCGATCATCGCCGGGCATCATGGCGTAGGCGTAAGACGTCAGGTGGTAGCTGCCGGGAGGAGTAATCAATCGAGCCCAGTCGGTGTTAGCGAGAAAGCGCTGGCTGTAGGGGTAGTCGCTCATGAACACATCGGCCCGCCCGGACTGAACTTCCTGCTCACGGGCAAACGGAGTATCCAGCACCAGCAACTGTGCAGCCTTGAGTTTCTCCTTCATCACCGGCTCATGCAAGGTCCCCTTGGCCACGGCCACCACCGTACCGGCCTTGTCGATGTCACTCCAGTCCTTGATGCGGCGATTGGTTTTGGACGTTATAGCGTAGATATCACTAAACAGATACGGTTGGGTAAAGCGAATTTTTTCCGCTCTGCTGGGGGTGACGCCCACCGCAAACATGGCGATATCACAACGATTACGGGTCAAATCATCCGTCAGCCGGGCAAAGGAGCTATCGACAAACTGCACCGCCACGCCAAGGTCTTTGCCGAGCGCCAGCGCCATATCGTAATCAATGCCCGAGAGTTGCTGCGTTTTTGGATTGCGGTAGGTAATGCCGTAGTAATCGGGCCAAATGCAGACATGAACGACGCGATCAAACCTGACCCGATCAAGGCGGCTTTCAACCGCACTGGCTGTACCGGAATGCCCTCCAACAAGGAGAATGACAACGAAGTACGCACACCGAGCAACGAAACTCATACGAACTCCCTACGCAAACCAAATCCGGCCGACCGCTTGCACCCGGGAACAGGCCACGCACCGATTTATTCAGGCGACGACTGTCATCCTGCCCGAATCCGCTCTAAAAATCACTCTCAATAGCGATTTCAGTCCCTGACCTTAGAGTTATTTGCAAAAACTGTACGCCAAAACCGACCCTGCAGGTTTAGCCGCAAATCTTTTGGGGGGAAAAAAGCCCGGCCGAAAAACCGGACTTTTCTCTTATTCGTTGGCGGGATGGGGTAGATTAAACATTCTGCTCATCTTGATACCTCTTTAGTGATAGTCCTGATAATCAACCAATACGGCGTCTCCGTTTTCAAAGGTTAAAGTCATGCGCCATTACCATTAACCGTGACTGAGTAATGCCCCGCCAAGCCGCCAGCACGGGATATTTTTCGCAGCGCCCAGGCGTGCCAATTGGTGCTGTAGCTTGGGAAGCCTGCCTTGCTGCCCTTTATGCAGGAAACTCTTTATCATGGTTTGGCGGACAGCTCTATTGTTACGATCATCAAGCTGCGGCAAAGAGACGGCTTAAAAGCCATCGCCGATGAACAATATTAAGAAAGAGATAGCCATGAAAATAGTTGTTTATACATTTTCTTGTTTGTTCATTCTGGCGGGGTGTGCTTTAACACCTCAACAAGCGGCCAAGTTATCAACTGATGAGCTTTGTCAGATAACCGTCGCTCAAATATCGTCAGAAGATCGTAGAAATTCAGCCTTTTATGAAGTTCGTAAGCGCGGAGATTCTTGCGACAGATATATGACAAAGAGTCAGTAACAAACTCCGCAGGCGTGGCAAAATATAAAATTGACAGGCTATGACAGGAATTACGCTGCCAACTGGATTTGCACAGGCTTGACCGATTGTTGCACACGCTCCCGCATTTCTTTTCCTGCCTTGAAGTGCGGCACGTGCTTTGGTGCAACCTGCACCTTCTCACCGCTTTTAGGATTTCGCCCAGTACGTGCCGGACGGTAGTTCAAACTAAAACTCCCGAAACCGCGGATTTCTACCCGGGCACATCGAG
>JBAXHE010000051.1:0-20859 GCA_037139055.1 Betaproteobacteria bacterium
CCGGACTGTTAATCCGTAGGTCCCTGGTTCGAGCCCAGGTCGGGGAGCCAAGAAACTTAAGGGGTTACGATTTTTCGTAGCCCCTTTTCATTGTCTCTTTAGGCATTGAACATGTCACAAAGAATCGCTTAGTAAGCTGATTCAGACATCAGTGAATGGTGCCGCCAAGAGACCTTGATTTTGAATCGTGCGCAGTGCACTGAGTACTCTCTTGACGCTTAGAAAGTCGATTACCAATGACACCAACCACCCTGCAGGCCCTACGTCGCCTTCTCTTTTTCAGAACTCTGGACGCCGCACAACTGATTGCCGCCACCCCGGAGCATCCACAGGGCGTGTCTGTGCAGACCTGGCAGGAATGGGAAAACGGCAATCAGCCGATACCCGGCAACGTGGCTCAGAAACTCATGGAACTGAACGAATGGCGATCAGCGGCACTCGACGCCACCGCGGACAATATTCGCCTACAGATGAAGGAAAAAGGCGGAAAACCTGACTCGATCTTTGTCATTTGGTACGACAGCCTTGAAGACTGGACTTCGTTGCCCAACCGCGAGCCGGTGATGTGGCGCCTGCAGCAGGCCGTCTGCGCGTCACTGATGGGAATGTTCAGCATCATCAAGCTGGTTCCGTTCAATTCGCTCGCCTATCACACCTGGCGCGGCGAACGCGAAGACAACGAATCACTGCGTGCTGAGTGGGCCGCCTCGATAACGCACGCCGACAGCCAGTAGAACACCCCGGCAGAAGCACACGCTTCGGTGCGCTTCTGCCGTTCATTGGGAACGCTGAGTTATTCCCACTCTATCATTTATCCGTAAGGTAACTATATGTTCCTAAAGGATAAATTTCATAATCGTGGTTTCCGATACCATGATAAATACCATTGACGAAATCACGTTGAAAAAAGCTATTTTACTCAATCACTTACAAAAAAATGACCCGCACACATCTATGCGCGGGTCATTTTTTGAGAAAATTGATTTTATCTTGTAGGGAAATCTAATTCTGCACCCCGAAGGTAAATGCCAGTGTCGTAATGCGTATGGTTCTCACTCCCACTCAATCGTTGCCGGCGGTTTGCCTGAAATATCATAGACCACGCGGTTGATGCCGCGAACTTCATTAATAATCCGGTTGGACACCTTGCCGAGCAGGCTATGCGGCAGTTCTGCCCAATGCGCGGTCATGAAATCCTGTGTCTGAACGGCACGCAAGGCCACGACATATTCGTAGGTTCTTCCGTCACCCATGACGCCCACGGATTTGACCGGCAAGAAAACAACAAAAGCCTGACTGGTCTTCTCGTACCATCCCGATGCGCGGAGCTCATCAATAAAAATAGCGTCGGCACGTCGTAGCAGATCAGCGAATTCTTTCTTCACTTCACCCAGAATTCTTACCCCCAGACCAGGCCCCGGGAACGGGTGCCGATAAACCATGTCATGCGGCAAACCCAGGGCGATGCCCAGTTCACGGACTTCATCCTTGAACAGCTCGCGAAGCGGTTCAAGTAATTTGAGATTGAGCGTTTCCGGCAAGCCACCAACGTTATGGTGACTCTTGATGGTGTGGGCTTTTTTTGTCTTGCCGCCGGCTGACTCGATGACATCCGGATAGATGGTGCCCTGCGCCAACCATTTGGCATTGGCCAGTTTCTCGGACTCGACCTGAAAGACTTCAACGAATTCGCGACCAATGATCTTGCGCTTGGCTTCGGGATCTGAAACACCTTTCAGATGCCCCAAGAATTGCTCGGCCGCGTCGACATGAATGACTTTGACCCCAAGGTTGTTGGCAAACGTCTTCATCACCTGGTCGGCTTCGTTCAGGCGCAACAGCCCGTTATCGACAAAGACACAGGTGAGTTGGTCGCCGATCGCCCGATGCAGCAGCGCCGCAACGACCGAAGAGTCGACCCCGCCGGAAAGGCCGAGGATGACTTCCTCCTGGCCCACCTGAGCGCGTACCTTAGCAATGGCTTCATTCACGTAATCCGGCATGTTCCAGTCGTGACCACAGCCGCAGATCTCATGAACGAAGTGGGCGAACATTTCCTTACCCTTGAGGGTATGCGTCACCTCCGGATGGAACTGTACAGCATAGAATTTCCGCACCTCATCGGCCATCGCAGCAATCGGGCAAGAGTCGCTGCTGGCGATAACTTTGAATCCCTGAGGCAATTCGGTAACCTTGTCACCGTGGCTCATCCACACGTCGAGCAGTCCGTGCCCTTGTTCATTGCTTCGATCCTGAATCCCTTGAAACAACACCGAATGTCCGCGGGCGCGTATTTCAGCATAGCCAAACTCTCTTTTGCCAGAGCTTTCAACCTTGCCACCCAATTGCTGAGCCATGGTCTGCATGCCATAGCAAATACCCAGTACCGGAACACCAAGTTCAAAAACAACCTGAGGAGCACGCCATTCCTCGGCCTCATAAACCGAATTGGGGCCACCAGACAGGATAATTCCCTGAGGATTGAATTCCCGAACAAAGTCCTCACTGACATCGAAGGGATGCAGTTCGCAATAGACCTGTTGCTCACGCACACGACGTGCGATCAGCTGGCTGACTTGTGAACCAAAATCGAGGATGAGTATTCTCTGGTGTGCCATTTCAAAACCTTTAATGAAGAAGGGCGGCTGCTCCAGCCGCCCTTCGGGACATTGAACAAATCAATCTATATGGTAATTCGGTGCTTCTTTGGTGATCTGGACATCGTGGACGTGAGATTCACGGATGCCTGCCGAGGTGATCTCAACAAAGGCTGCACGTTCGTGCATTTCCTCGATGGTGGCACAGCCAAGATAGCCCATGGAAGAGCGTAGCCCCCCCATCAACTGATGAATCACCGCGAGGACGGAACCCTTGTAAGGCACACGCCCTTCGATTCCTTCAGGAACGAGCTTGTCCACGTTGGAAGAGCTGTCCTGGAAATAGCGATCAGCTGCTCCAGCCGCCATGGCGCCGATGGAACCCATGCCACGATAGGATTTATAAGAACGTCCCTGGTAGAGTTCAACCTCGCCAGGCGCTTCCTCTGTACCAGCGAACAGACCGCCCAACATCACCGCATGGCCACCTGCAGCGATGGCCTTGCAGATATCCCCGGAATAGCGAATGCCACCGTCGGCAATCATCGGTACGCCAGAGCCCTTGAGCGCGTCGGATACCATCTGGATGGCAGTAATTTGCGGCACACCGACCCCGGCGACAATTCGCGTGGTACAGATGGACCCTGGACCAATACCGACCTTGACGCCATCGGCACCGTGATCAACCAGTGCCCGGGCAGCATCGGCGGTGGCGATATTCCCGCCAATGACTTCAACGTTGGGAAAATTGGCCTTGACCCATCGGACACGCTCAAGCACACCTTGAGAATGCCCGTGAGCGGTATCGACAACGATGACATCAACCCCCGCTTCAGCGAGTAATGTCGCACGTTCTTCTGTATCCGCGCCAACGCCGATAGCTGCGCCGACACACAGGCGACCTGAAGCATCCTTGCTGGCATCAGGGTGTTCGGTGGTCTTGATGATGTCTTTGACCGTAATCAGGCCACGCAACTCGAAGGCATCATTCACGACCAATACGCGTTCAAGACGATGCTTGTGAATCAGGGCTTTCCCTTCTTCAACGGTAGCGCCCTCCTTCACCGTGACGAGTCGCTCGCGCGGTGTCATGATGTTACGAATCGGCTGATCGAGATTGGTCTCGAAGCGCAGGTCACGATTGGTGACGATACCCACCACGACCTTGCCTTCCAGGACAGGAAATCCGGAAATCTTGTGCAGACGTGTGAGCTCGAATACTTCGCGCACCGACATGCTCGGCGGAACCGTAATCGGGTCTTTCAGAATGCCGGATTCAAAACGCTTGACCTTGGCCACTTCAGCGGCCTGGATTTTCGGCGACAGGTTCTTGTGAACGATACCAATGCCACCCTCCTGAGCCAGAGCAATGGCCAGGCGACCTTCGGTCACGGTATCCATGGCAGCGGACACCAGAGGCATATTGAGAATGATTTTTCGTGTCAGTCGAGTTCGAAGACTGACATCACGGGGCAAAATCGAGGAATGTGCGGGAACGAGGAGGACGTCATCAAACGTCAGCGCCCTTTGAATTAAACGCATAGCCTATTATCCAAGGTCACAAAAACGTATTATACAGCATGGCTTAACTCGTCAGGATGACCATGAAACGCTTTGTACTTTACGTCGCCATTCTTCTTACCTCAACTGCTGCAAGTGCGCAGATATATCAGTGGAAAGATGAAAATGGCAAAACCATTATTTCGGACAAGCCACCGGTAGGCCATTCTCGTATACAACGTAAAGCAGATGCAGAAGCGCCTGCCGCAGCGACAACCGCTCCGCAAAAATCCTTAGCCGACCGCGAGCTTGAATTCAGAAAACGGCAGAAGGATTCGCAGGAAAAAGAGGAAAAGGCAAAGAAAGATGAAAATCTTGCCGCGCAAAAACAGGAAAATTGCGCCAACCTCAGTCGCCAACTTCGCTCGCTCGAATCAGGCGAACGCATCGCTTTGCGTAACGACCAGGGCGAGCGCTATTTCCTCGAAGACGCACAACGGGAACAGGAGATTGCCAAAGCCCGCGAGAACTATCAGTCGATGTGCCAATAGATCGTGGGCTACTCGCTGTCGTTTTCGCCAGCACCCTTCTTCATAACCTTGCCTTCCGCGGCTCTTTGCTTTCTGACTTCTTTCGGATCAGCAATGAGCGGTCGGTAGATTTCAACGCGATCACGATCACGAACTTCAGTGTCTGGCTTGGCCAGCTTGGCAAAAATGCCCAGCTTGTTTTTGCTCAGATCAATCTCAGGATATTTCTGAAGAATGCCTGAGGCTTCTATAGCCTGACGTACGGTTGCGCCAACCGGCAATTTGACGGAAAACAATTCCTGCTTATCTGGCAAGGGATACACCACTTCGATATTGATCAACTCAGACATTGGGCACTCCGTAAACTTCGTCGGCACGTTTTACAAACGCATCAACAAGCGTATTAGTAATTTGGCCAAACACCGGGCCAATTATTTTTTCAAACAGCGTACTGGAAAATTCGTATGAAAGCTGGAAATCAATTTTGCACGCATGAGCGGTAAGTGGCTTGAAACCCCAAACCCCCTCCAGCCGACGAAACGGGCCATCAACTAATCGGATAAGCATACGTTCCGGTGCGGTTTTTTCGTTTTCGGTCGTAAAGTGCGATTTGACGTTAAGAAAACTGATATGCAGCGTCGCTATTGTCTTTTCTTCATCTCTGAGTTCAACTCGGGTCTGGCTGCACCAGGGCAGAAATTTGGGATAATTCTCAACATCGTCAACGAGATCGAACATCTGCTGCGCAGAACGTTCGATCAAAACCGATTTTTCAACCTTGGCCATCGGCAGCTAAGCCCCTTGAATCCTGTAGAATGCCGAATTCTAGCATCAACGCGTTATAACCATTGAAAGCTGTTCCATGAGTATCATCGCCAACAAGAAAGCCTTCCACGATTTTTTCATCGAAGAAAAATTCGAAGCCGGTATGGTGCTGGAAGGTTGGGAAGTCAAGGCGATTCGTTCCGGACGGGCGAATATCAAAGAATCCTATGTCGTTATTCGTAGTGGTGAGGTATTCCTTTTCGGCATGCACATCACCCCTTTGCCGCAAGCCTCAACCCACGTTTATCCCGATCCGATCCGCACGCGCAAACTGTTATTGCACGCCAAACAGATTAGCAAGCTGATCGGACAGGTTGAACGTGCCGGTTACACGATGATTCCTCTGGACCTGCATTTCCTGCGCGGCCGCATCAAGCTGGAAATCGGGCTGGCCAAGGGGAAGAAGCAACACGACAAGCGCGAAACCGAGAAAGAGCGTGACTGGGATCGCGAAAAAGCCCGGCTGATGCGCGCCAAGGTGTGAGACTTAGTTAACTTGACGCTGCCGAACCGTCTCGAATAAACAAATCGCCGCTGCAGCCGCCACATTCAGAGACTCAATCTTCCCCGGCATTGGAATCCGGACTTTTATTCCATCGGTTTCAGACACATCAGAACTCACCCCCTGCCCTTCACTGCCGAAGACCCAGGCGACGGGTTTTTTCAGGTTAAGCGAATAGAGTCCCGGAGCGGCGTCCAGAGTCGTCATCGCCACTTGCCCACGATAGCCGCCGAGAAAAGCCGGCAAATCACAGCTTTCATGAATATCCAGCTGGAAATGAGCGCCCATACCGGCACGCAGCGTTTTCGGTGACCAGGCCTGAGCACAGTCGGCCGAGAGAAGAATCTGTCGAAAGCCCGCCGCCGCCGCGCTGCGAAAAATTGACCCCAGGTTTCCGGGGTCCTGAATTCCGTCCAGAACCACCGCATCAGCTTCCTGATTAAGTCCATGCGCACATCGTGGCTGCATGACAATAGCCATGATTCCACTCGGCGTTTCAACCGTCGCTATCTCATCAAATAGCACGTCCGATAAAATGGTGACCGCATTTCCAGGATTACCACTTTCCAAAAAACGAATATTTTCCAAAAGCGACGCACCCTTTTCACTGACGAGTGTTTCCATCGGCGGACCGAAATGCTGAACGTAGCTTTCAATGAGATGCATGCCATCAAGCACGACACACCCGGTTTTACGTCGTTCTCGGCCACTCAGGCAAATCTTTTTCAAGGCCTTGAAATGGGGGTTGTCGCGTGAGGTAATATGTTTCATAAGAGCAACAATTGCGCAACGGGGGCATAACTGCGACGATGGACAGGGCTTACTCCGTGCTGTCGCAAGGCCGCCAGATGCTCTGCCGTGGGATAGCCTTTATGCCGGTCGAACCCATACACTGGGTAGAGCGCATGCAACTCCTGCAAACCTGCATCGCGCACGGTTTTGGCCAGAATAGAGGCGGCAGCAATCGAGGCCACTTTGCCATCGCCACCAATGATAGCTTCAGCCGGGCAACTCATTGTGGGACAACGATTACCATCGATCAAGGCCAGGGTCGGTCTGATCGCAAGCGCATCTACCGCTCTTTGCATGGCAAGCAGGCTGGCCTGCAGTATATTGAGGCTATCGATTTCTTCGACCGAAGCTTCAGCAACCGCCCAGGCAAGCGCCTTGGAACGGATCTCGGCGGCTAATATCTCGCGAC
This sequence comes from Betaproteobacteria bacterium, assembly GCA_037139055.1. GTDB lineage: Bacteria > Pseudomonadota > Gammaproteobacteria > Burkholderiales > Rhodocyclaceae > Propionivibrio. The sequence goes on from JBAXHE010000051.1 coordinate 7,156, forward strand.
GTTTCGCCGAGAGCTTCTTTGAATCATTGAGGCCGACAATCGGATGATCCGGATCCAGTATAACGGCTGCCGCGACGACCGGTCCCGCCAAAGGACCCCGGCCCGCCTCATCAACCCCGCAAACAAGACCTTCAGGCGCCCACAAGGGCAGTGTTAGGGATGTCATGGGGCAGATTGATCGTATGGAGTATAGCGACGGCCGCTTTTTCGGCGGTATTCTGTTTAAGCTGCAGATGAATGCCATGGAAAACACGGCTGATGCGCTCACAACTCGCCTTATCGGCATAAAAGTTAAGAAGTGCCTGAGCCAGATTCTGAGGGGACGCGTCATCCTGAATAAATTCAGGTACAACAAATTGTCCTGCCAGAATGTTGGGCAAGCCAATGTAAGGCAAATATCGGTCCATGCGCTTCATCAGACGATAGGTCAACGGAGCCATTTTGTAAGCGATGGCCATCGGTCGTTTGAGCAGCGCGGCTTCGAGTGTTGCCGTACCGCTGGCGACAAGAACCGCATCAGAAGCCATCATCGCTTCGTGGGCGTGGCCAAACAGCATGCGAATCGGCAAATCCATGGCATTGCCACGATAGAGCGCTGATTCAAAAATCAGACGCGTCTCCCGGGTCGCCAAAGGCACAAGAAATAACGCGTTAGGAAGTTTGGCGAAAATTTCACGCGCTGTGGCGATGAAGGTGTCGGCCATGAAATGCAGTTCCGACTGCCGACTTCCGGGGAGCAAGGCAAATATCGGTTGCTGTTGCGGCAAATCAAGTAATTCGCGCGCAGCATTGCGTCCGTCTTCAACGGGAAGCATGTCAGCCAGAGGATGACCGACATAACTGACTGGAATACCCTGCGCTTCGTAGATCGCCGGCTCAAAAGGAAATAAGGCCAAAATGCGCGATACTGCCGCGCCAATCGCATGAATACGCTTCCCACGCCACGCCCAAAGCGAAGGACCAACGTAATGAATCGTCTGAATTCCTCGTTTTTTAAGTGCTTTTTCTAATCCAAGGTTAAAATCTGGCGCATCAACACCGATGAAAACATCCGGAGGATCGTCCAATAGCCGTCGCTTCAGGTCCTTGCGAATGCCAGAAATCTCACGGTAATGCTTGATGACTTCGAAATAGCCCCGCACAGCAAGTTTTTCAAGGGGGTACCAATCCTTGAATCCTTGTCCGATCATCTTGGCACCGCCAATGCCGTAAAAGACGGCATTGGGTAGTCTTGATTTGAGCGCTTGAATCAGGTGGCTTGCCAGCAAATCTCCTGAAGCCTCACCAGCAACCATGGCGATTTTCAAGGGCTTTTCCGTCATCGAATAATGCCGCGCTTGGACACCGCCAGAAAATCCAGGATGGTTTGCAATTCAGGATGTGTTTTGGCTTCATCCTCAATCTTTGCGCGAGCTTCCTCGAGCATCAATCCGGATTTGTAGAGCGTCCGGTAAGCTCGCTTCAACGCCATTAAAGCATCAGGTGTAAAACCTCGACGCTTGAGACCTTCCGCATTAATGCCAAAAGGCGAAGCCGTGTTTCCAGCGGCCATCACAAAAGGTGGGACATCCTGCAACACGACAGTACCCACCGCGGTCATGGTATGCGCGCCGACACGGCAGAACTGATGCACTCCCGTATAACCACCGAGTATCGCCCAATCATCGACGTAAACGTGACCGGCCAACTGGGCGTTATTGGCAAAAATCGTGTGGTTTCCAACCTGGCAGTCATGCGCAATGTGCACGTAAGCCATGATCCAGTTGTCGTCACCGATCCGCGTCACCCCAGCGTCCTGAACCGTTCCCAGATTGAAGGTACAGAATTCCCGGATGGTGTTTCGGTCGCCAATTTCGAGACGCGTGGGCTCACCGGCATACTTCTTGTCCTGGGGCGCTTCGCCAATCGAATTGAACTGGTAAATTCGATTGTCACAACCAATCCGGGTATGCCCAGTGATAACGACATGCGGACCGAGCCAGGTATTGTCGCCGATCTCGACGTTCTCGCCGATGATTGAATAGGCGCCGACAGATACGTGGCTGCCCAGTTTGGCCCCCTGATGAATAATTGCGCTTGGGTGAATCATCTCTGCACTCACCTTTTAATCAGACGATATCGCGCTTGGCGCACATCAAATCGGCTTCAGCAACGACTTCTCCATCAACAGACGCGACGGCCTTGTATTTCCATATTCCGCGTATCTGACGAACGATTTCGACATGAAAATGAAGCTGATCGCCAGCCGTCACCGGCTTTTTGAAACGCGCATTATCGATACCAACAAAGTAAAAAAGGGATGTTTCATCAGGCAGAACTCCAAGGGTCTTGAACGAGAGAATCCCAGCCGCCTGAGCCAATGCTTCCATAATCAACACCCCCGGCATCACCGGATGATGTGGGAAATGTCCGCAAAAAAACGGTTCATTGATCGTGACATTTTTATACGCATGAATTGATTTGCCTGGCTCACATTCAAGAACGCGATCGACCAGCAAAAAAGGGTAACGATGCGGAAGATGCTGAAGAATTTCGTGGATGTCCATAGCGTTCAAGATTTTTTCTCCATGAGTTCAAGTTTCTTTTCTAGTTCGGCAACCCGCGCTGCCAGTTTGGCCAGTCGTTTGATCTGAACAGCATTGTGCAACCACTCTTCGTGGGTATCGAGAGGATAAATACTGGTGTATTGACCTGGCTTGCTCAAGTTTTTGGCCACCAGCGTACCTGCTGAAACATGGACGTCATCGGCAAGCTCAATATGACCAGAAATCATCCCTGCTCCGCCAATCGTGCAGCGTTTTCCGATTGTGGTGCTTCCGGCAATACCCACACAACCGGCCATAGCGGTGTTCTCTCCGATGATCACGTTATGCGCAATCTGGATCTGATTATCCAGCTTGACGCCATTGCCGATGACGGTATCGTCGAGAGCGCCTCGGTCAACAGTGGTATTGGCACCGATTTCAACATCATCGCCAATAACCACCCGGCCAATCTGAGGAATCTTGATCCAGCGGTCACCATCCTTGGCATTGCCAAACCCGTCACTGCCAATGATTGCGCCAGCCTGGATTACCGCCCTTTGTCCAAGCACGCAATGGTGATAAATAACCACATTCGGGTATATTTGAGAGCCATCCCCAATGGAAACATCGTCGCCAATCACGCAGCCCGGGAAGATGGTCACATTTTCACCGATCGTGACGCGCTCACCCACGGTGACTTGCGCTCCAATACTGGCGGAAGCGGGGATCTCGGACTGCACGACAGCGGAAGAATGGATGCCTAGAGCCGGACGAATTCCTGGATTGAGCAGAGCAACAACCCGCGCATAATAGGCGTAGGGATTGGGATGGATAATCCTTGGGAGTTGAATCTCGGAGGAGAACTGTGGCGAAAGAATAAGCGCCGTTGCCTGCGTCGAATGCAGCTGTGCGCGAAATTTCGGGTTGGCCAGGAAAGCAATCTGTCCCGCTTTAGCCGAAGCGAGGGAGCCCACCTGATGGACAACAACTGCCCCATCTCCCTCTAACTGCCCCCCCAGGCGCTTGACGATTTCGTCTAGGCGTAAACCTTGTTGTACCGGCACGCGACTTACTTACCTTCGGACAGTGCTTTGATGATTTTGTCTGTCACGTCAAGCTTTGGACTCACCCAGACAACATCCTGAACAATCAAATCGTATTTTTCTGATTCAGCAAGCTGCTTGATCGCCTTGTTGGCCTTTTCGATAATCGCGGCGTTTTCTTCGTTCTGACGAAGATTCAAGTCCTCACGAAATTCCCGCTGTTTCCGCTGGAAATCGCGCGACAACTCGTTCAAGTCTTTTTCCTTCAGGCGCCGTTCCGATTCGGAAAGAGTCAAGGTATTTTTTTCCAATGACTCCTGCAAAGTCTGAAGCTGTTTTGCCAGACGCTGCAAATCCTGATCACGCTTGGAAAACTCGGCCTCAATCTTCTTGGCCGCTTTTACCGCCGTCGGCGCATCACGGAATATTCTTTGCGTATTAACGTAACCGACCTTAAGCGACTCCACTGCCGACACACCGGATACCGGCATAAAAACCATTAACGCAAGCAGAAGTGTGGAAATTTTCGTGTTCAAGCTATTTCTCCTGAATTAAAAAGCCTGTCCCATTTGAAACTGGAACCTTTGAATTCTATCATTTTCCTGCTTGTTAATTGGTTGTGCCAAACTAAATTTAAGCGGACCAAAAGGCGAAATCCACGTCGCAGCCAGACCAGTTGACATACGCATCGGCCCTTCGGCAATCGCATTAGCACTTTGAGATGATTTGTCACCGTAAACTTGTCCTGCATCGAAGAATGGACCAAATCGAACGGATTTATCCTGACCGAAACCAGGCATGGGAATCGACAATTCAGCATTGAAAACAAGGCGGCGGGAGCCACCCAGCCGGACAGGCGCGCCACTTACCGTATTCATTTCATACGGTCCGAGACTGGCGGTGTCATAGCCCCGCACCGAACCCGAACCACCGGCATAGAAATTCCGGTAATAGGGAAGCTCTTGTCCAAACAGGCCTTTGGCATAACCGGCTTCGCCATTCAACATCAGGACGGCACCTTTGGCGACAGAATAAAACAACTGATGCTGATAGGTAATCTTGTTGTATTTGATATCGCCCAACGGACTAATTTCATAACCTGCCCGCTGCAGTGCACCCCGGGTGGGGAGAATGGCACTGTCCTTCGAATCACTGCCCCAACCGACAGATAAAGGAACTGAAGAATTCCCGCAGTCTTCTTTACCTTGGCAAAATTTATCAGCAAAATTACGGTACTGAACTGGGGTGTTAATATCATTTTTATCAATATTTACCGTCGTATAGTCTAGCGCCGCACCAAAACTGAGCGACTGTTTTTCTGCGATGGGGATGCCGAACCGCACCCCTCCGCCCGTCGATTGTTTCTTGTAGGCATAACCAAGCGATATCGGATTGGTTCGGGTGGTGTACAGATCAAAGCCTTGGCTTATCCCATCGACGGTAAAGTAGGGATTGGTGTAATTCAGACCGATCACCCGGTTGATCTTGCCGGTATTCATATTGATCGCCACATATTTTCCGCTGCCGAAAATATTGGCCTGTGATATGGAACCCTGAAGAATCAGTTTTTCAGACTGTGAAAAACCAATGCCCGCCATAATGTTACCGGTCGACTTTTCCGTCACATTGACATTGACATCGACCTGATCGGTGGTCCCGGGGACGGGAGGGGTTTCAACATTGACCTCGCCGAAATAGTTAGTTTTGTCGACGCGCTGCTTTGACAGTTTCACTCGCTCATCGTCGTACCACCCGCCTTCCATCTGGCGAAACTCCTGGCGAATTACTTCGTCTCGCGTCTTGGTATTACCCGATATGGAGATCCGGCGGACATAGGTGCGCTTTCCCGGGTCGACGAAAACGGTGAAGGCCACTTGTCTTTTTTCCTTATCCATTTCAGGCGCGGCATTGACATTGGCAAAAGCATAGCCCTTGGCAGAAAGCTTATCGCTGATCGCTTTGGTACTCTCATTCAGTTTTTCGCGCGAGAACACGTCACCCGGCTTGATTTTCATCGACTTCTTGAAATCGCCTTCCGGAAGAATAAGTTCTCCTGCTAGCTTGACTGAAGAGATCACGTAACGATCACCTTCGGAGATGCTGACGCTGATGAATATTTCCTTCTTGTCAGGAGAAATGGAAACCTGAGTTGATTCTATATTGAACTCGAGATAACCCCGGTTGAGGTAGAAAGAGCGCAAGGTCTCCAGATCGGCCGAGAGTTTCTGTTTCGAGTACTGGTCATTCTTTGTGTACCAGCTGATAAAGTTCGGTGTTTGCAACTGGAAAAGTTCGATTAATTCCTTTTCCTTGAACGCTTGCGCACCGACGATATTGATTTGCCTGATCTTGGACGAGTCACCTTCATTGATATTGAAATTGACCGAGACGCGGTTACGCTCGAGTGGAGTCACCGTCGTTGTCATCGAAACGCCATACTTGCCGCGCGTGAGGTACTGTCGTTTCAACTCCTGTTCGGCTCGCTCAAGCATGCTGCGATCAAAGGAACGTGAAACAGCAAAACCGGTTTCCTTCAAGCCCTTGGTCAGTTGCGCTTTGTCAAACTCCTTGAGCCCGATGAAATCAATCTGTGCAATGGCCGGGCGCTCTTCAACGGCAACAATGACCACCCCTGAATCAATCTCGATACGGACATCCTTGAAAAAACCGGTGGCGAACAAGGCTTTAATCGCTTGGGCCGCCTTTTGATCGGTCATCGTTTCACCGACCTTGACCGGAAGGTAGCTAAAGACCGTTCCAGCTTCAGTGCGCTGAATTCCGTCAACGCGAATATCCTTGACCACAAACGGTTCAAAAGCAAAAGCGCCAGAAACAGCAAAAAAAGCTATCAAACCCAATAGCAGGTTTTTCATCATAGGGTCAGCCGGAAATCAGTCGATTGATATCATTATAGAAAGAACACACCATCAGCATCACCATCAGCACCAAGCCAATTTTTTGGCCCATTTCAATGCTTCGTTCTGAAAGAGGCTTGCGCCTGATGACTTCCGCCACATAATACAGCAAATGCCCCCCATCCAGAATCGGAATGGGCAGCAAATTCAATACGGCCAGACTGATACTGATCAGCGCCATAAATTTCAGATAGTGGTCAATCCCCAGCCTGGCCGATTGGCCCGCATAATCAGCAATGGTCACCGGTCCGCTGATGTTTTTCAAAGACACATCCCCGGTAAACATCTTCTTGATCATCACCAGAGTAAAGTGAGTTTTATCCCATGTCTCATTAATCGCTTTTCCTAGCGCGGGAATCAGGCTGTAGTGAACCGTGATCATCACTTGATTTCTGGTTTCGACCCCCATACTCATCACCGCTGCACCGATCCGGCCAATCTGTTGCCCGCCTTCCTCGACCAGCGCGGGAGTGACTTCAATAAACAGCTGCTGATTCGCCCGTGTAACGGCAAAAGCCAAGGCCACCCCGGGAGAAGCACGTACCTGCTGGACCACCTCAGACCATGAAGACACGGGGTGCTGATTGATCAGCACTATTTCATCGCCCACATGCAGTCCGGCCATGGCCGCCGAGCCTTCCGGGGTCAGCTTGCCGATGACAGGGGGAATATGGGGTTGATAAAAACGGAGTCCCAGCTTTTCGAAAGTATCCGAATCCAAGCCTTTCTCTCTGACTTGAGAGACATCGAGGCGACGTATGGCAATCTCATTTTTCGAATTGATCACTTCGAGCTCAATCGAGTCCTGGTCAACTGCTCTACGCAGCAAGACCCATCTGACTTCCTGCCAGGTCTGAACCTGATCACCAGCGACCTTCAGTACCCGCTCACCATTTACAAAACCGGCTGCTGCTGCTGGGCTGGACGCTACCGGAGGACCCAGAAGGGGTTGCAACTCCTCGGTGCCGTACCAGAAAACGCCCCAGTAGAGAAATACCGCCAGAATCAGGTTGGCTAGCGGACCGGCTACGACAATCGCCATCCGGCGCCATACGCTCTGCCGATTAAAGCTGCGATGCAATTCCTCCGGCGATACTTCCCCCTCTCGCTCATCGAGCATCTTCACATAGCCACCGAGGGGAAAGATTCCAATCGACCACTCGGTTCGATCATTTCCCAAGCGTTTTGACCATACCGACTGACCAAAACCGACCGAGAAACGCAACACTTTGACCCCGGCCCAGCGCGCCACGAGAAAATGGCCCAATTCATGGGCAACGATCAGAGTCCCGAGCGCCAAAGAAAATGCGGCGGCATAGAACAGGAAATTATTCATGCCCCAGCACTCAGCAACCTCTCGACGGCCACTTCTGCACGACACCGTGCCGCCGCATCGACAGCCAGGACATCTGCGAGGTTATGCAGTGCCACCACTGGAGATTGATCCAGGACCGATTCGATGACCTTTGGAATCGAGTTAAAACCAATTTTTCCGTCAAGAAATGATTGAACCGCGATTTCGTTCGCCGCATTGAGTGTTGCCGGAGCGCTTTCACCCTCACGCAAAGCGCGGTAGGCTAGAGCCAAACAGGGAAAACGTTCAAGATCGGGGCGCTCAAAATGAAGCGAGGCCACCTTGAAAAGATCGAGAGGGGAAACTCCTGAAGCTATGCGCTCAGGATAAGCCAGCGCATGAGCGATAGGCGTTCTCATGTCAGGGTTACCCAACTCGGCAATAACTGAACCATCTATGTATTGCACCAGCGAATGGACAATGCTCTGGGGATGAATAACGACTTCAATATTCTCGGCCGGCGCATTGAACAGCCAGCGCGCTTCAATCATCTCGAGCCCCTTGTTCATCATCGTGGCAGAATCGACTGATATTTTCCTGCCCATGACCCATTTGGGATGCGCACAGGCCTGGTCGGGAGTCACATGCTCCAACTCATCGATGGGCGTTTGGCGAAAAGGTCCTCCGGAGGCGGTAAGGAGCAATCCACGCACACCGTTTTTCAGCATATCGCCAGAATAATCTTGAGGTAATGACTGAAATATGGCGTTATGCTCGCTGTCAATGGGCAGCAATGTTGCGCCAAAGTCACGTACAGCACGCATGAATACCGGTCCGGCCATGACCAAAGCTTCTTTGTTGGCCAGCAGGATTTTTTTTCCTGCCATCACTGCAGCCAAGGTTGGACGCAATCCTGCGGCACCGACAATCGCCGCCATGACGCTATCGACTTCGGGCAGTTCAGCCATGCGCACTAGAGCTTCAACACCGTATTCAACACGTGTAGGGCAGGAAGCTACGGCTAAACGTTTACTGAGCACTTCGGCAAGTTCGGCATCACGCACAACAGCATATTGGGGTCGGAATTCAAGGCACTGCGCAAACAGACGCTCTATCTGCTGGTGCGCACAAAGCGCCACCACTTGGTAACGCTGAGGATGAAGTCGAATAACCTCCAGCGTGCTCACCCCAATGGATCCGGTTGAACCGAGAATCGTCAGTTTCTGGATTGCCATGGGAGAGCCTTAATTCAGCGCCTTAAACCAGATCAGAGCCACCAGCGGCAAAGTCGAAGTCAGACTGTCAATTCGATCGAGGACTCCGCCATGCCCCGGCAACACATTGCTACTGTCCTTCAGCCCGGCTTGACGTTTGAGCAGAGACTCGAAGAGATCTCCCAGAATGCTTAACACCGACACAAAAATCAAGGCCAATAGTAGCACCACGGGCTTGCTAGACAACGCTTCAGGCAAGTTGGGCGCAAGAATGAAGCCATAAATAACTACAGCCAGAACACCGCCGCAAGCTCCCTCCCAAGTCTTGCCGGGACTGATATTCGGCGCGAGTTTATGGCGCCCGAAAGCATGACCAAAAAAATAGGCAGCAATATCGGCCAACCAAACGGTGGCCATAACGGCGATCAATCCAAAAGCTCCGAATTGTTTCAGTTGAATAAGCGCTAACCAAGCCGGCAGCAGCAGCAACATTCCAAGCAATCCGCCAAGCCATGATTTGGGCAAGGGCCAGCGATACTTCAGCCACAAGGGAACACCGAGCAGCCAAAAAAGCGCAGCCGGAATATAGAACCATTGCGCCGTTCGCCATGCGGCTTCGAAAAATCCGGATTTAAGATTGAGCGCTGATGGCTCAAGGTACGCTACCAAAGCGCAGACAAGAACAAATACCATCGCCAGTAAATACCGGGAAAGAGAGGCTAGTCGCATGAGCCCACCCCATTCCCAAGCGGCAATAGCAACAACCAAGGTAGAAAAAATGGCCCAACCGAGTGGTGGTAGCTCAAAAAGCGCAAAGAAAAAGACAAGTAATAGCAATACCGCAGTTACGACCCGTGTTTTAAACATCGGTTTTCACTTCCTGCTTTCCAACCGAGTTCTGTATTGCTGAAGGAGCGATAGCAGGAAGATTCGCGGCCAGTTGTTCGCTGGTACGCCCAAAGCGGCGTTCGCGCTGGCGGAAAGAAGTAACCGCCTGATTAAACGCGGCCGCATCAAACTCAGGCCACAGCGTCTTGGTAAAATAAAACTCCGAATAGGCCAACTGCCAGAGCAGGAAATTACTGATTCTCTCTTCGCCTCCCGTGCGAATGAAGAGATCTGGTTCTGGTGCATAGCTCATGGCTAGATAGGGGGCAAGATCCGCTTCACTCCATTCGCCCTGCTTTTCTGGCTGTTCGATCGCCATGCGATTAACGGCTTGCAGAATGTCCCAGCGGCCACCGTAATTGGCGGCTACGGTCAAGGTCAGCTTGTCATTTCCTACTGTCTGCTGTTCGGAGGTGGCAATCAGGGCGCGCAGCTCAGGATCGAAGCGGGAAAGATCGCCGACTATCCGCAGACGAACACCACTTTGATCAAGCTTAGACACTTCGTGCTGTAGTGCCTGAACGAAAAGCTGCATCAGCAAAGTGACTTCTTCCTCGGGACGTCGCCAATTTTCTGAACTGAAGGCAAAAAGAGTCAGAAATTCAATGCCATGTTCAAGGCAATATTTCACCGTTTCGCGGACGGTCTCTACCCCGCGACGATGACCGGCAAAGCGGGGCAAGAATCGTTTTTTTGCCCAGCGTCCGTTACCATCCATAATAATCGCGACGTGATGCGGCATCGAAGCCGCATCAGGGATATCTCGCGTCGAACTTGGAAAGATTGCCATCGGGTGCATCCTTAGTGCGACGTTCAGATCGCCATCAGTTCGATTTCTTTTTGGGTGAACTGCTTGTCCACCTCGGCGACGTACTTGTCGGTGAGCTTCTGAATGTCATCCTGGGCACGGCGCTCATCATCCTCAGAACACGCCTTGTTCTTGAGAAGATCTTTGAGCGTTGAAATAGCATCGCGACGAAGATTGCGCATGGCTACGCGTGCATTCTCGCATTCGTGTTTAACGACCTTAATCAGGTCGCGGCGACGCTCTTCGGTCAAAGCTGGCATCGGCACACGAATCAAATCACCCTGTGATGCTGGATTCAATCCGAGATCACAATCGCGGATGGCCTTCTCGACTTTAGGGGCCAAACCCTTTTCCCATGCCTGAACACCCAGCGTACGGGAGTCAATCAAAGTGATATTGGCGACGGTATTCACCGGAACCATCGACCCGTAGTATTCGACCTGCACGTGATCCAGCAAACCGACGTGAGCGCGCCCGGTACGAACCTTTGCCAGATCGATCTTAAGCGCTTCGAGCGATCTTTGCATTTTGTGTTCGCTCGTTTTTTTGACATCCTCAATCGACATATCCATCTCCCTCAGCAATACACCAACGTGCCTTCATTCTCACCCAGAACTACACGCTTCAAGGCACCTGGCTTGAAAATTGAAAAAACATTGATCGGCAATTTCTGGTCGCGACACAACGCAAAAGCGGTGGCATCCATCACTCCCAAGTTTTTCGAAATCGCCTCATTAAAACTGATCGTGTCGTATCGGGTTGCAGAAGGGTCCTTGTTAGGATCGGCTGAATAGATCCCATCAACCTTGGTCGCCTTTAGCACAATTTCGGCCCCAATTTCAGCCCCACGCAACGCGGCTGCCGTGTCCGTGGTAAAAAATGGATTCCCGGTACCGCCGGCAAAAATAACCGTTCTGCCCTGCTCCAGCGCACGGATGGCGCGCCCCCGAATATACGGCTCGACTACCTGCTCAATATTGAGCGCCGATTGCACCCGGGCCACCATCCCTGCAGTACGCATCGCATCTTGCAAAGCCAGCCCGTTCATTACCGTGGCCAGCATACCCATGTAATCGGCCTGGGCCCGGTCCATTCCGGTCGCTGCGGGGGCAACACCGCGAAAGATGTTCCCCCCACCAATCACCACACCCACCTGAACGCCCAAATCCACGACGCTTTTCACCTCACCCACGATTTCCGTGATGGTCTGTCGATTGATGCCATAAGCATCAGAACCCATCAACGCTTCTCCTGACAGTTTGAGCAGGATACGCTTGAATTTCGGAGTTACGGCTTCAGTCATGGAATGGGACTCCCTGGGTTATTTTTGGGCGGCAGCAGCTTGCGCGGCAACTTCAGCGGCAAAATCGATGGTACGTTTTTCCAGACCTTCACCGACGACATACAGCGTAAAGCCAGCAACTGAAGCACCCTTGACCTTGAGCAACTGCTCGATGGTCTGCTTGCCGTCTTCCGCCTTGACAAAAACCTGTCCAAGCAAAGTGACATCCTTAAGGTACTTTTGTACGGTACCTTCGGCAATTTTCTCGATCATCGCTTCCGGCTTACCGGCTTCCTTGGCTTTTTCGATGGCCACACGACGCTCGCTCTCAAGCAGCTCGGCGGGGACGCCTGAGGCATCCAATGACTTGGGCTTGGAAGCGGCAATGTGCATGGCCAGATCTTTGCCCAACTGCTCATCACCACCGACCAGATCGATAAGCACACCGATCTTGGAACCACCATGAATGTAGGAAGCCAGCTTACCCTGGGCTTCAACGCGAACAAAGCGACGCAGCGTCATGTTCTCGCCAATTTTGCCGACTAAAGCGGTACGGCTCGATTCAACCGTCCCCTCGCCGACTGGCAGAGCAGACAAGGCCGAAACATCCGCCGGATTGTTGCTGGCAACCAGTTCGGCACATTTCTGGGACAAGCCCAGGAAATCGTCATTCTTGGCCACGAAATCGGTTTCGCAGTTAACTTCCAGCATGGCGCCTGTTTTGCCATCGGCTGAAATGCTGATCGCCACAATGCCTTCGGCAGTAATACGGGTCGCTGCCTTGCTAGCTTTGGAGCCGAGCTTGACGCGCAGAACTTCTTCCGCCTTGAGCAGATCACCACCGGCTTCGGTGAGCGCCTTCTTGCATTCCATCATCGGTGCGTCGGTCTTTTCACGCAATTCTTTGACCATGCTTGCGGTAATTTCCGCCATATTTTTCTCCACTTGTGGACACGGCCGGATAACCGGCCGCACCTCATACAAAAAACTGTTCAAACAAAACCAGAATGCTCACATCGAAGCAAGTCAATCTGGAGATATGTCAACGATTGACTTACTCAGCTTCTTCGACAAAATCATCGCCAGAAGCGGCGGCAATAATCTCTTCAACGAACTGGCTACGGCCTTCGAGGATCGCGTCAGCGACTCCACGAGCGTACAAGCGAATGGCACTTGACGAGTCATCGTTACCCGGAATGACATAATCAACGCCTTCCGGTGAGTGGTTGGTGTCAACCACGGCGATCACCGGAATGCCAAGCTTGTTGGCTTCGGTAATGGCGATTTTGTGATAACCCACGTCAATGACGAACAAGGCGTCGGGCAAGGTATTCATTTCCTTGATACCGCCGATCGACTTTTGCAGCTTGGCGAGTTCGCGCTGAGTCATCAGCGCCTCTTTCTTGCCGAGCTTTTCCAGCGAGCCATCTTCGAGCATGGTCTCCATGTCCTTGAGGCGCTTGGTCGACTGCTTGATGGTCTTGAAATTGGTCAGCATGCCACCCAGCCAGCGCTGGTCAACATACGACGAACCGGAGCGAGCGGCTTCTTCGGCGATGATTTCACGCGCTTGACGCTTGGTGCTGACAAACAGGATGCTGCCCTTGTTTGACGACAGCTTACGAACGAAAGACATGGCTTCGTTGTAGTTGGTCAGCGTCTTTTCCAGATTGACGATGTGAATCTTGCTACGGGCACCAAAGATGTACTGAGCCATCTTGGGGTTCCAGAAACG
>JBAXHE010000052.1:0-19995 GCA_037139055.1 Betaproteobacteria bacterium
AGGTCCTAGTGGTGGCAACACTGTGGGGGTTCGAGTCCCTTCCTGGGCACCAAGTACTGGTGCCAACAGTTCTGAGAAAAACCTGAAAGCCGCACAACCACTAGGTTCTGCGGCTTTTTTGTATTTCGAATAAGCAAAACCGACCTTTCAATATTCTGTATTTTCATCGACAAACGACGCTTCAACCCCGGGGAGTCTTTTCATCCGCACCGCCATCGGCATGACCCTGTGCTTGAGGAAAGAGCTTTCTGAGCAATCTGAAGGGAAACAAAACAAGACTCACCAGCCCGGGCCACATCAAGGCAATCAACAGGGTCGGTATGCCGAAAATCGCATACATGGTCAACACCCCCGACCTGACCTCTGCATTGGGCGAACTCCACCACAGCCACAGAGCCAGGATTCCCAAGCCGCCAAAAAACACGTATTGCAGTATTTTAGGTGCATCAAGATAAGCCCAGCGACAAGCGCGCGCCGCGACAAACGGCAAGATGAAAAATATAAAAATCTCAACAGGTTTTAATGACATTTGCTAACACTCGGCAGCAGTTATGGTGACGATGATCAGTCATTATTTGGATGACAGGCATGCCATCACTCAGTTAGCGCAGCAGAAACAGCTGTTAACTCAAGCGCTGATGCTCATGCTATCCCAAGAACTGCCACAATACCAATTTCGCGTAAATTAGCGCCTCCCCCAAGAACCTGCCCAGTGGTCATAAAATGAAACAAATATCCTCATCCCAGCTTGTCGAACTTGCCCAGAACGCACAGAACTCACCGCGCCGCCGGGCCAATCTCAATCTGCATGACACCTTGCCCGACCCGGTCCAGCGCCTGGCCATCGCCATGGAACCGGACACGCTGGTTCGACCGCATCGGCACCCACATACCTGGGAGCTTCTTTACCCCCTGCGTGGGCGCTTTATCGTGCTGTATTTTGATGCGACTGGCCGCGTCACCGACCACACCGTACTCGGCGAAGAAAGCGCCGTCGTTGAAACGCCGGCCGGCCAATGGCACGCAGTATTGTCTCTAGATATTGGAGGCGTCATTTTCGAGGTCAAAAAAGGCCCTTACCAGCCGATTGCCGAAGAGGATTTTTCCCCCTGGTTTTGCAGCCAGGAACCGGCCGAGATCGCCCGTTTGCTGGATTGGTACTCGTCGGCCAAGACCGGAGACAGATTCAACTATGCCAAGCACTCCGATTAACTCAGGCAGGTCTGTTTTGCTTCGTATTTTAGGCAGCACCACGTATACTTGCCACCTTTGTACTTCTTCATTCTCCTAAGGTTTTTTTAGTGCTAGCAAAATCGGGCGCCTCTCCGAAAATCGGTTTGATCCTTTTCTGGGGTGCATTCATCGTCTTCTGGTTTGCCACCCTGGGACAACGCGCGCTCATTCACCCCGATGAAGGCCGCTATGCCGAGTTGTCGCTCGGCATGCTCCAGTCAGGCGACTGGATCACGCCGCGACTGAACGGCATTCTGTACTTCGAAAAGCCCGCCATGCAGTACTGGATGGGCGCCATCAGTTTCCTGATTTTTGGCATCAATGAATTTGCCGCCCGCTTCTGGCCTGCCCTGACCGGCATCCTCTCGGTGGCCGCCGTTGGCCTCACTGCCCGCCGAATATGGGGCAACGGGCACTACGCGGCACTGGTCATGGGCGGTTCCGTCTGGGTTATCGCCAACAGCCACTTTGTTAACCTCGATACCGGACTGCTGTTCTTTCTGACGCTGACGCTGTGTGCTTTCCTGTGGTCGCAGAACGATGCCGCCACTTCCTCCGAACAGCGTTACGGCATGTGGATCGCCTGGGCGGCGATGGCCGGCGCAACCCTGTCGAAGGGGCTGATAGGTCTCGTCATTCCCGCCGGGGCATTGTTTCTGTACAGCCTTCTCCACTGGCAGTGGGGAGTATTGCGGCGTATGCAATGGCTGCCCGGGTTAGCGATATTCCTGGCGCTCACTGTGCCGTGGTTCTGGATGGTTTCTGAACGCAATCCCGATTTCGCCCGCTTCTTTTTCATCCACGAGCATTTCGAGCGCTTTCTGACCAACACCCACCGTCGTGAAGAACCGTTCTGGTTCTTTATTCCGGTTCTGCTGGCCGGTTTCCTGCCCTGGTCTTCTCTCCTGCCACGACTGGTGACCGAGAGCTTCCGGCGGCAGGGGAAATCGCATTTTCAGACCGGACGTTTCCTGCTGATCTGGGCGGTCTTTGTCTTTCTCTTCTTCACCAAATCAGGCTCCAAGCTCCCGTCATACATACTTCCGATGTTCCCCGCCCTGGCGCTACTGCTGGGCAGAACCCTGGCGAATGCCCAGCCGCAATCGTTGAAGAAGCACCTGATCATTCCGATCGCCCTGTGGGGCTTGATCGCCTGCGCCAGCCTGATCGTCGACCACGTTCCGACCGACGAGGGAACGCCGATGGCTGTGCTGCGCCATTTTTCGCTCTATCTGAGTGCAGGAGGCCTGGGTTTTCTGGTCTGCGCCGTGCTCGCCTGGCGTTCGCTGAGCCACGGTAAAACCTTGCCCGCGATCATGCTTCTGGCCGCCGGCAGTCTGTGGGGGGTGCTGGCTAGCAGCGCCGGACACGACGCCATCGGGCAACTGAAAAGCAGCAAACAGATCGTTGAACAGATCAGGCCACACCTTCGTCCAGATACGGAAATCTTTTCCATCCAGAGTTATGATCAGACCTTCCCCTTTTACCTGCAGCGCCGGGTTATTCAGGTCGAATACAAGGATGAATTCTCGTTTGGCCAGGGTGTTGAACCGGACAAGGCGGTTCCGACCCTGGGCGAATTCATCCAGCGCTGGAAAGCGGCCAGGTCGGCGATGGCCATGATGGAAAACGCCACTTTTAATGATTTGCAGAATCGGGGAGTCGAAATGAAACCCATCTATCAGGATGTCCGCCGCAAGGTGGTGATCAAGCCATGAAGCTGCTCGAATTCGGACTGGTGCTCTTTGGCGTGTTGCTCAACGCCGCAGCGCAACTCTTGTTGAAAGCCGGCGTCCGGCAGATCGGGCACTTCGATTTCAGCCTGGCCAACGCCTGGCCGGTGGGCACTTCGCTGGCCACCAACATCCCTATCATCGGCGGACTCAGCTGCTACGTGATCAGCGTGGTGGTGTGGATTCTGGCCTTGTCGCGCGTCGAGGTCAGCATCGCCTATCCGATGCTGTCGATCGGCTACATCGTCAATGCCGGGCTGGCCTGGTATATTTTTGACGAAGCCGTCGGTCCGCAACGCCTGCTGGGCATCGGCGTGATTATCATCGGCGTCATTATTGTTGCGAGAAGCTAAGCCCATGGACTTACTCCCCTTTACCCGACCGGATATCGACGAAGAAACCATCGCCAGCGTCGGCGAAGTTCTGCGTTCGGGCTGGCTGACCACCGGTCCCAAGTGCCGCGAACTTGAAGCTGCGCTTTCCGCCCGCGCCGGCAACCGCCCGGTGCGACTCGTCAACTCAGCCACTGCCGCGCTGGAGTTTGCCCTGCGTGTCGCTGGAATCGGTCCGGGCGACGAGGTCATCACCACCTCAATGAGCTGGGTGGCGACGGCCAATGTGATTCTCGCCGTTGGCGCCCGACCGGTCTTTGTCGATATTGATCCTGTGACCCGACTGATCGATCTGGCCTTGGTCGAGGCCGCGATCAGCGAACGCACGCGGGCAATAATTCCGGTCGATCTGGCCGGCATCCCGGTCGATCGTGACCGCTTGTACGCGATTGCCCAGCGCCATGCCTTGCGCGTCATCGAAGATGCGGCGCAGTCGCAGGGCGCCCGCTGGAAAGGCCGCGAACTGGGAAGCTTTGGCGACCTCGTCGCCTTCAGCTTCCATCCGAACAAGAACATGACCACCGGCGAAGGCGGCTGTCTGGTGATGAATTCGGAAGACGAAGCCCGCCTCTTCGAAAAATTGCGCCTGCAGGGCGTGACCCGCAGCCCGGACGGCACTTACGACTGCGACGTTCTCGGCGGCAAAGCCAACCTGACCGACATCTCGGCAGCGATCGGACTCGGGCAGCTGCGCCGTCTGGATGAGTTCAACCAGCGTCGAGGCGAACTGGCGCAGCTGTATTTCTCCAAGCTTTCAGGCCTGAAAGGCCTTCTTGATCTGCCACCCGCCGATTTTGAACACAGCAACTGGCACATGTTCCAGGTGCTGCTGCCCGCCGCCCTCGCCGACCAGCGCGGTGAAGTCATCCGCCTGATGCGTGAAGCCGGGATTGCCACCGGGGTACACTACCCGGCGATTCATCTAACTTCGCTGTACCGAAAGCTCGGGCTGTCCGATTTCAAGCTCCCACACACCGAGTCGGTGGCCGCGAGAATCCTGACCCTGCCGCTCTTCCCGTCGATGCAGGACTCCGATATCGATCGCGTCGTGCATGCACTGAACGGCGTACTGAAACAGATCTCTCCTGAAAAGACCCGCGCATGAGCACACCAAAACTGACTGTGGTGATTCCCGTCTACAACGAGGAAGCCACGCTGGAAGCCCTGTTTGAACGGCTTTTCAAGGCGCTGGATGCCTTCGGACAAAGCTACGAAATCATTTTCATCAACGACGGCAGCCGTGACAAATCGGCGGCCATCCTGGCCGACCAGTACCGCGCCCGACCCGACGTCACCCGCGTCATCCTGTTCAATGGCAACTTCGGTCAGCATCGCGCCATTCTGGCCGGCTTTGCGCACGCCCGCGGAGAATGCATCGTCACCCTCGATGCCGATCTGCAGAATCCGCCGGAAGACATCCAGCACCTCGTTGCCGAGTTTGACAAGGGGCACGATTACGTCGGCTCGATCCGCCGCCAACGCAACGACAGCTGGTGGCGCCACGCTGCCAGCCGAACCATGAATCGTTTGCGCGAGCGCATTACGCATATCCGCATGACCGATCAGGGCTGCATGATGCGTGCCTACAGCCGGCGCATCATCGACACCATCAATCAGTGCAACGAGATGCACACCTTCATTCCGGCGCTCGCCTACTCGTTCGCGCAGAACCCGACCGAAGTCGTCATCGGCCACGAAGAGCGACATGCCGGCGAATCCAAGTATTCGCTGTACTCGCTGATCCGCCTCAATTTCGACCTGATGACCGGATTCTCGGTCGTTCCGCTGCAGCTGTTCTCGATGCTCGGCATGCTGATTTCTCTGGGTTCAGGACTGCTGGTCGCCTATCTGCTGGTGCGTCGCCTGATTATCGGCCCGGAAGTCGAAGGCCTGTTCACCCTGTTCGCCATCACCTTCTTCCTGCTCGGTATTGCCCTGTTCGGCATCGGCATCCTCGGGGAATACATCGGGCGGATCTATCACGAGGTGCGTGATCGTCCGCGCTACCTGATTGCCGGCATTCTGCAGAAAGAGGTTCAGGAGTGAGCAGCGCGGTTGTCTTCGCCTACCACAACGTCGGCGTGCGCTGCCTGAAAGTCCTGCTGGCCGGCAAGGTCGACATCCGCCTGGTGGTGACGCACGAGGACAATCCGAACGAGAACATCTGGTTTGCTTCGGTACGCCAGCTCTGTGCTGAAAACGACATTCCCTGCATCACGCCGGAAAACCCCAATACCCCCGATGTTGAAGCACAGGTCGCCGCGCTCGATGCCGACTTCCTCTTCAGCTTCTACTACCGCAACATGCTCAAGGCACCGCTACTGCAGTCGGTGCGCCGAGGCGCCTACAACCTGCATGGCTCGCTGCTACCGCAATACCGTGGCCGCGTGCCGGTCAACTGGGCGGTGTTACGCGGAGAAAGCGAAACCGGCGCGACCCTGCACCAGATGAACATCAAACCCGATAACGGGCCTATCGTCGACCAGTTTGCCGTACCCATTCTGCCCGACGACACGGCGCAGGACGTCTTCGAAAAGGTCACCCTGGCTGCCGAACTGTGCCTGCATCGCTCGCTGCCCAAGCTCATCGACGGCAGCGCCGAACATCGCCCGCAGGATTTGTCGCAGGGCGCATATTTTGGCGGCCGCCGCGCCGAAGACGGACGCATCGACTGGCAACAGAATGCCCGCCAACTGCACAATCTGGTGCGCGCCGTCACCCACCCCTACCCGGGAGCTTTCAGTGACCTGCCAGCCGGGCGCCTGGTGCTCTGGCGCACTCGCGTCATCGACGATTCGACACGCTCGGAGACCAGTGGGAGAATATGCCTGAATCACGGAAACTTCGACATTCATCCGGCCGGTGGAGGCATACTGCGGGTTCTCGAAGCCGACTTGGCTGACCAGCCACTGAATGAAAACAACTTCGCTGCGTTGCTGAATGATCTGACGCTACCCTCATCTTCTCCACTTAATGTTTAACCTGACCCCACCTCTTTCTGGAACCAACCCATGAAAAAAGTCCTGATTCTCGGCGTGAATGGCTTTATTGGCCATCATCTGACCAAACGCATTCTCGAAACCACCGACTGGGATGTTTTTGGCATGGATATGTTTACCGACAAAGTCGGAGAGTTCATGACCAATCCGCGCTTTCATTTCTTTGAAGGCGACATCACGATCAATCAGGAATGGATCGAGTACAACGTCAAGAAGTGCGATGTCATTTTGCCGCTGGTCGCCATTGCCACCCCGGCGACCTATGTGCAGGCGCCGTTGCGCGTTTTCGAACTCGATTTCGAAGCCAACCTGCCGATCATCAAGTGGTGCGTGAAGTACAAGAAGCACGTGGTCTTCCCCTCTACATCCGAAGTGTACGGCATGTGCAAGGACGAAGAATTCGACCCGGAAAACTCGGAGATGGTCTACGGACCAATCAACAAGCCGCGCTGGATTTATGCCTGCTCCAAGCAGTTGATGGATCGCGTCATCGCCGCCTACGGCCAGCAGGAAGGCCTGAAATACACCCTATTCCGCCCCTTCAACTGGATTGGTGGCGGACTGGATTCTATCCACACGCCGAAGGAAGGATCAAGCCGGGTGATCACCCAGTTCTTCGGTCACATCGTCCGTGGCGAGAACATCAAACTGGTCGATGGTGGCCAGCAAAAGCGTGCCTTCACCTATATTGACGATGGCATCAATGCCCTGATGAGAATCATTGAAAACAAGGACGGCAAGGCCAATAGCCAGATCTACAACATCGGCAACCCGGTCAACAATTACTCGGTTCGCGAGCTGGCAACGATGATGCTGGAACTGGCCAAGCACTACCCGGAATACTCGGAGAACCTGTCCAAGGTCAAGCTCGTGGAGACCACCTCCGGCGAGTACTACGGCAAGGGCTATCAGGACGTGCAGAACCGCGTACCGAAAATCACCAACACCCAGAAAGATCTGGACTGGACACCGGTGGTCAGCATGGAAGATGCGCTCAAGGGCATTTTCGATTATTACCGCAGCCAGGTGGCCAACGCCCGGGATCTGGTGAACTGAGCTCCCTAATGTCGGAAAAGCGGCTCGCCCTCAAGATCGACGTTGATACCTGGCGTGGAACCCGTGAGGGCGTTCCGCGCCTGCTGGAAATATTGCAGCGCCATCAGGCGCAAGCCACCTTTCTGTTCAGCCTCGGGCCCGATCACACTGGCCGGGCAATCAAACGGGTCTTCCGCAAGGGGTTCTTGCAAAAAGTGTCGCGCACCTCGGTCGTCGAGCATTACGGTCTGCGCACCCTGATGTACGGCACCCTGCTGCCGGGGCCGGATATCGGGCGACGCGAAGCGGCTTTGCTACGCTCGGTAAAAGATGCCGGCCATGAGGTCGGCATTCATTGCTGGGACCACATTCGCTGGCAGGATCATGTGGCCGAGCAGGATGCTTCCTGGACCCGACGTGAAATGCAATTGGCGTATGAGCGTTTCAAGGAAATCTTCGGAGTACCCGCGCTAACCCACGGGGCCGCTGGCTGGCAAATGAATCGCGAGGCCTACGCATTCGAGAAAGCATTGGGCCTCAACTATGCCTCGGACGGTCGCGGCACGCACCCATTCCAGCCCGTGAATGAAAAGGGCGAGTTACTGGGCGTTCCGCAACTACCCACCACCTTGCCGACGCTCGACGAGCTGATCGGCCTGGACGGTCTGACGGCAGAAAACGTGCACCAGTACCTGCTCGGCCTGACAGAAAACGCCCTGCCATCACAGGTTTACACCCTGCACGCCGAACTTGAAGGCATGCGCCTTGCTGGAACCTTCGAGCGCTTGTTATCCGGTTGGCAGCAGCAGGGCTACCGCCTGATCAGTTGCCGGGAACTGTTTTCCACTCTGCAGACCGCTCATCTGCCCCGTCACCAGGTAAACCGCGGCGAAATTACGGGACGCAGCGGACTGCTCGAATTACAAGGTGCGGCTTTAACCAGCTAAGGCTTATAAATAGCGCTCAGCCGCTTCCAGACCCGACTTCGGCGAAGGAAGTTGATCCCTGGGGAAACGGGCTATTACGAAAGCTTGCTGCACCTGCGGCACGCCTTTCAGATTGGCCAAAGAGAATGACACCTTGGCGGCACTCCCGATTTCTTCAGCATCCATCACCACATTCATGGTCGAGAGGCGCAGCATTTTGGGTTCAATGCACACATAGTTCTCCGGATGCAGAAGCACCTCACAGAGGCACTCCAGCTCTTTCTCGAGTGATGATTGTGGACTGCCCAGCGCCTCCAGCTGACGCTCGTTTTCCATCAACTGCGCCTCCAGTGCTATCTGCTCAGCAGGTTCGGCTGGGGCCGAACCAAACACCGTACCCAGGCCCGGGCCATGCTGCTGGAACAGCCGCAACCGTGATCGAATCAGCGCACGCTTGGTTTCCAGATCCTTGCGCTCGGAGCGCTCGGCACCAATTTCGGAGAGCGCCTGAGCGACCAGATATTCAAACGCCTGCGTCCCGAGAAGTCGCCGGACTTCGGCGTCCGAATGCCCGCAAATCCGCGCCTGATGATTGGAAAAACTGACCACGCGCTGCACCACTTCACGCTGAACCACATCACCCTGCAAGGACATGCCGAGTACCCGCTGTTCGCTGTAAGACATGCCGAGAATCAAATGCGCCTCTTCAAGCTCGGGAAACTTTTCCAGCAGGGTCCGCAGATTACTCGAGCGACCCAGCGCCAAAGGAATATCCGAAGCCGAAGCAAAAAAGGCCCGCAATTCCGAAACAGATGACCACCGTGACGAAGATACGGGAATCGGCGGCGGCAGAGAGCGAATGATCGATCGCAAATAATGAATACTGGTTTCTACCGCCGGCGTCAGTCGTTCCCGGTACGCGTCGACAAACTTCAAGCGCGGATTGGTCAGGGAAACCGCCTTGTCAATCGCGCGCAAGGTCAGTTCATCGGAAAGATGGTCGGGATCGAACTGCGATGGCCGATTGATAAACCAGTCAAGAATGCCCATGTTCACCCTCGTGAGGCGATGGAGGTCTGAAGCGCCCATCATATAACGCCAGACGAATAATTGGTTATTCCAGTGATGCCCAATGAGAAAAAGCCGGCGACTGCCGGCTTTCTAGGGGATTCGCAGCGCCAGATCAGGCGAAGGGATGCCGACGCAGAATCGTTTCTTCACGTTCCGGCCCGGTTGAAATGATATCGATAGGCACTTCACACAGGGCTTCGATGCGAGCCAGATAGGTACGCGCTGCTGCGGGAAGACCTTCCAGCGTGGTCACGCCTACCGTGCTATCGCTCCAACCACTCAAGGTTTCAAGAATCGGCACGCACTCGGCGACTTCTTCTGCACCGATCGGCAGGAGATCTACGGTCTTACCCCTGACCGTGTAGCCGGTACAAATTTTGAGTTCAGGCAAGCCATCGAGCACATCGAGCTTGGTGATGCACAAACCGGTGACCCCGTTGATCTGGATCGAGCGCTTGAGCGCAGGAATGTCAAACCAGCCGCAGCGACGCTTGCGCCCGGTCACGGTGCCAAATTCACGTCCGGTCTGCGACATCTGGTAGCCCGGAACACCCGGTGTTTCAATATCCAGCTCGCTCGGGAAGGGACCGCCGCCAACGCGCGTACAGTAGGCCTTGGTAATCCCCAGTACATAATGCAGCATGCCCGGACCAACGCCTGCGCCAGCCGACGCCTGGCCGGCAACGCAATTCGACGAGGTGACAAACGGGTAGGTACCATGATCAACGTCAAGCAGCGCACCCTGGGCCCCTTCAAATAACAGGTTTTGCCCGGCCTTGTTGGCCACATGCAAAGCCGCTGAAACATCGGCGACCATCGGCTTGATCAGTTCCGCATCGGCCAGCGCCTGCGCCAGAACGGTTTCATAATCGAGGGCTTCGGCGCCAAGAAACTTGGTCAGCACAAAATTATGGTACTCGATGTTTTCCTTAAGCTTCTCGGCAAAACGTTCCGGGTAGAACAGGTCGTAAACGCGCAAGGCCCGGCGCGCGACTTTATCTTCATAGGTCGGACCGATGCCCTTGCCGGTGGTGCCGATCTTGCACTCGGCACTCTTCGCGGCTTCACGGGCACGATCCAGCGCCGAGTGGTAACCGAGGATGAGCGGGCATCCGGGACTGATCTTCAGGCGCGAACGCACTTCAATGCCACCGGCCTCAAGTTCGTTGATTTCCGAGAGCAGATGGTGGGTGTCGAGGACGACCCCATTGCCGATATAGCAGTTGATTCCGGCACGAACAATACCTGAAGGAACCAGATTGAGCTTATAGACTTTCTCTCCGACGACCAGCGTATGCCCGGCATTGTGACCGCCTTGGAAACGCACCACGCCCTGGGCATGATCGGTCAACCAGTCAACAATTTTTCCCTTGCCCTCATCACCCCACTGAGTGCCCACCACGACCACATTTTTTGCCATTTTATTTTCCGTTTAACGCCTTGATAATCCATTGTCCGTTGCTCTCGACCAGTTGTCGGTCGCATAACGGCCCCTCAGAGCTTGTTTCACCGGGAAGCAGCTCGACAACCACCTCACCCTGTTCGCGCAGTTCCTTGACCCGGGCTGACAGCACTGGGAGCGATGCGGCATAGGGCGAGAGAATCGCCCTGCTCTGGCCTTCATCGCTGACCAGACGCGCCACTTCACGCAAATCCATTGAAAAGCCGGTCGCCGGACGTGCGCGACCAAAAACCTTGCCCACGCCATCGTAGCGACCACCGCGAGCAATCGCCCCGGGATAACCCGAATAGTAGGCGGCAAACACCACGCCATTATGATAGTGGTATCCACTCAGATCGGCGAGGTCAAAAGACAGCGGCAACTCCGGCAAGGCCGAGCGTAATTTGATCAAATCATCCATGGCCTGCGCAATACCTGGCAGCGCAGGCAACTCCTGCAACGCCGCCTCGAGCAGCTCACCGCCGCCAAACAGTCCCGGCAAACGCAGGAAGGCCGCACGATAGGGCTCGTCTATCCGGGTGCAGAATTCGCCCAGACCGGGAACATCCTTGTCATGCAGCAGTTGCAGAACAGCCGTTTCCGCATCGGCATCGAGTCCGGCAGCGGAGATCAGGGAGCGGAAAATACCGACGTGACCGATATCAATCCGCGTCGCTGGCGCACCGGTCTGTTCAAGCACCGCGGCCAGCAAGCGGATGGCTTCAATATCAGCTTCAATGCCGGCATAGCCGTAGACTTCGGCACCCAACTGCACCGGCTCCCGAGTCGCCGCCTGCGAGGCCGGCAAGGTATGCAGGACACTGTCGCAGTAGCACAGACGGGTCACGCCCTGGCGATTGAGCAGATGCGCATCAATACGCGCCACCTGCGGGGTCATGTCGGCACGAATGCCCAATGTACGCCCAGAGAGCTGATCAACCAGCTTGAAGGTGCGCAGGGTCAGATCCGACCCCGAACCGGTCAGCAGCGAATCCAGATACTCAAGCAGCGGCGGCATGACCAGTTCATAGCCATGCCCGCGCAGCAAATCAAGCACTGAGCGCCGCAGCCGTTCAATCCGGGCGGCTTCGTGCGGGAGCGCATCAGCAATATAGTCAGGCAACAGCCAGTTCATCTAAACACCATTAACAGTATGATTCCGGCCAGCATCGAAGACAGGCCAATAAAACGAATTTGCCCGTCTGACATCTGAATCAGCCGACGAAAGGTTTCGCGCCATGCCCCCGGTGCCAGGAAAGGCACCAGCCCTTCAAGCACCAGCATCAACGCGAAAGCGATAAGCAAATTCTGGGTCATTTACCGGCTTTGTCACCACCACGACCGACGCTCTTCATGTACTTGAAGAAATCGGAACTCGGCTCGACCACCATGACGTCACTCTTACCCTTGAAACTGCTGCGATAGGCCTCAAGACTACGATAGAAGGCATAGAACTCGGGATTCTGATTGAACGCCGAGGCATAGGTCGCCGTCGCCTTGGCATCGCCCTCGCCCTTGATCTTCTGCGCTTCGCGATAGGCTTCGGCAACGATCACTTCGCGTTGCTTGTCAGCGTTGGCACGGATCTTTTCGGCCTCGGCAGAACCTTCGGAACGCAGCTCATTGGCGACACGCTTACGCTCAGCTTCCATCCGGCGATAAACCGATTCGCTGACTTCGGTCGGCAGGTCAACACGCTTGACCCGCACGTCGATGATCTGTACGCCAATCTTGCGCGCATCGAGGTCGGCCTTTTCACGCATCTGCTCCATGATCTTGTCGCGTTCGCCGGAAACCACATCATGGACCGTGCGCTTGCCGAATTCCTCGCGCAGACCGGCATTAACCGTTTGCGACAGACGCGTCTTGGCCCGTGCCTCATCACCAGCCACCGAGATGTAATACAGGCGCGGATCGATGATTTTCCATTTGACAAAGGAATCGACGAGCACGTTTTTCTTCTCGGAGGTAATGAAGCGCTCCGGTTCCGCGGAGTCCAGCGTGAGAATGCGCTTGTCGAAATAGCGGACGTTCTGGATCAATGGCCATTTGAAATACAGACCCGGCTCGGCAATCACATCCTTGATCTCGCCCAACTGGAAAATAATCGCATGCTGACGCTGGTCAACAGTAAAAATGGACGAGGCCAGTGTCACCAGAACCGCAGCAATCACTGCCGCCGTAAAATTCAGTCCTGCCTTCATTATCTGACCTCCCGATCACGGGAACGCAAGGCGTCACGGGAACGCACGTCCACCCGGTCCGCCACCTGCGGCGGCGTTTCTGTTGGAATGGCTGGTCCGGAACGGACCTGAGCCGGCATCTCGGTGCTGCTACCTACCCCCGACTGCGAAGCGGTGACCGCTCCAGCCGCCTGCATCAGCTTGTCCAGCGGCAGATAGAGCAGGTTGCCCTGCCCCTTGGTATCGACCATCACCTTGGTGGTGTTGGAATAGACCTGCTGCATGGTTTCGAGATACATCCGGCTACGCGTCACTTCCGGCGCCTTGGCGTACTCGGCATTGATCTGGCGGAAACGGCTGGCATCACCTTCGGCAGTCGCGATCAGGCGCTGCTTGTAGCCGTCAGCTTCCTGCATCAAGCGTGCAGCGGTACCCCTAGCTTTCGGGATCACATCGTTGGCATAAGCCTGACCTTCATTCTTCTGGCGCTCACGATCCTGACCGGCTTTAACCGCATCATCAAACGCGGCCTGCACCTGTTCGGGCGGCTGGGCATTCTGCATCGTCACCTTGGAAATCAGGATACCCGTCTTGTAGCGGTCAAGAATATCCTGCATCAAGGTCGATGCCTTGACGGCGATCTGTTCGCGACCTTCGTAAAGAACGAAATCCATCTTGTTCTTGCCGACGATTTCGCGGATCGCGGTTTCAGCGACCTGCATCACTGCCTCATCGGGGGTGCGATTGCTGAAGATGTAATCGACCGGGTCCTTAAGGATGTACTGAACGGCAAACTGGATGTTGATGATGTTCTCATCGTCGGTCAGCATCAGCGCTTCCTTGAGCACCTTGTTTTTCTCGCTGCCGCGATAACCGACTTCCAGAGTCCGCACCCCGGAAATATTCACCAGTTCATGCGACTGGATGGGGTAAGGCAAGCGCCAGCGCAAACCGGATTCGGTACTTTCCTTGTAACGGCCAAACTGCAGGACCAGCCCGCGCTGCGAGGCGTCCACAATATAGAATCCGCTGGCCAGCCAGGCCAGCAGCAGGACGCCGACGAGCAGGCCAATGCCCCCGCCGAGAAACTTCGGGTTAAATTCGACCGGCGGGCGACCACCACCATCGCCGCCATTTTTTCCATAGCCTTTCTTGTCGAATACCGCGGACAAGCGACGATTCAGATCGCGCCACAACTCTTCGAGATCGGGCGGCCCCTGATTCGGTCTTTTTCCACCGTTATTGCCACCACCGCTATCGTTGCCGCGATTGCCCCACTGCGGGTCGTTGAGCGACATAAGCACTCCAATACTTGAAATCATAGGGAATTAACAGAGTCCAGAAGGTTTCCAGGGTTTAGTGGAACGTCGTCGGGGGTGAGCCGACCGCACACGTTATTCAACTTTTCAAGCGCAATCTCGGTCAGTGCCTCACGCAACAAGGATAGACCATCCCCCGTTGCCGCACTGACCCGAACGCGAGTGATTCTATCATATTCATCACGTTCTACCGCCGCTGGCAAACCGGTCAGATCAAGCTTATTCAACACCATCAGTTGCCTGACCTCGCTGGCCCCGATTTCAGTCAGCACCTTGTCGACTTCGTCGATCTGGACTTCCCGCGTGGCACTGGCCGAATCGACCACATGCAGCAGCAGATCGGCCTGTGCAGTCGCCTCCAGCGTGGCATGAAACGCCGCGACCAGAGAATGCGGCAGGTCACGGATAAAGCCCACCGTATCGGAAATAACGATGTTTCTGGCCTCGCCCAGCCACAGCTTGCGTGAGGTGGTATCGAGCGTGGCAAACAACTGGTCGGCCACATAAGCGCCGGAATGGGTCAGCGCATTAAACAGCGTCGACTTTCCAGCATTGGTATAGCCGACGAGAGAGACGTTCAGAATCTCGCCGCGCCCGCGTGCCTTGCGCTGGACGCCGCGCTGACGCTCCAAGCGGACCAGTCTTTCCTTGAGCAGTTTGACCCGCTTGCCGAGCAGTCGGCGATCGGTTTCCAGCTGGGTCTCGCCCGGCCCGCGCAATCCGATACCGCCTTTCTGCCGCTCCAGGTGGGTCCAGCCGCGAACCAAACGTGTCGCCAGATGATCGAGCTGCGCCAGTTCGACCTGAAGCTTGCCTTCGGAGCTTTGCGCCCGTTGCGCAAAAATATCGAGAATCAGGCTGGTCCGGTCGATCACCCGGCATTGCAACACCCGCTCAAGATTTCGCTCCTGGGCCGGCGAAAGTTCATGATTGAAAATCACCAGATTGGCGGCATGCGCCGCGACTGCGGCCGCCACTTCCTGCACCTTGCCTTTGCCGGCATAGGTTGCCGCATCAGGGGATTGGCGTTTGCCATAGACTTCCGCGCAGATCAGCGCACCGGCCGACTCGGTCAGCAGACGAACTTCGTCCAACTGATCTGAAATCTCATCGCGGCCAAAACTGAGCTGGACGATGACCGCACGCTCGCCAGCGGCTGGACGTTCAAACATCGTGGCGATTCGGAAAGGTCGGGGTGAGAAGACCAGCCAGAGCCATCAAAATGACTCTGGCAAAACCCTCAATCAGAGAAGCGGGTGTTGAAAATGAAACCGGGGGCAAATCAGACTTCTTCGTTGCCATCCTGCGGAATGCTGACCGGACGCGAAGGAACCACGGTCGAAATAGCGTGCTTGTACACCATCTGTGTCACCGTATTTTTGAGCAATACGACGTACTGGTCGAATGATTCAACCTGGCCCTGCAATTTGATGCCGTTGACCAGATAAATCGATACCGGAACATGCTCGCGACGCAGCACATTAAGGAACGGGTCTTGTAACAATTGCCCTTTATTACTCATGGTTAAACTCCATGTTTCGTTGTTGTGTGGATAAAACTAGCTTAATTGATTTTTCCTGCATTTGCCATACCACGGCGGAATTATCACTTTGACGTGGTTCTGGCCTTGCGCCGCGGTGTGGTCTTGGGGCTCAAATCAAGCTTGGCTTTTAGCCGCGGCGTGGCTTTCGGGCTCAGGTCAAGCTTGGCTTTACGCCCCGGCGTGGCTTTCGGACTCAAATCGACCTTGGCTTTGACCGCAATGGCGGATTTTGGTTTCGGTTTTGGCTTTTCCTCGGCCTTGGGCTTGCGCCGGTTCTGCTCCGGTTTTTTGCGATCAGCAAAGGGATTGGTTGAGACATTGAACTGAATGCGCAAGGGCGTACCCTGCAACTTGAAGACTTCGCGGAACACATGCTCGAGATAGCGACGATACGAGTCCGTCACCTTATCCAGCGCATTGCCGTGGATGACGATGACCGGCGGATTGCGCCCGCCCTGGTGGGCGTAGCGTAGCTTGGGACGGAACATCCCGCCGCGCGGCGGTGCCTGCCGAGCCACGGCATCAATCAGGGTACGCGTCAGCTGGGGCGTCGACAGATCCATGGTGGCTGCCTTATAGGCCGCATCAACCGAACGGAAGACCGTCGACAAACCCTGCCCCTTGAGCGCCGAGACATAATGAAAGTTGGCAAAATCGAGGAATTTGAGCTTGGCTTCAAGCTCGCCCTTGAGCTGTTCGCGAACGTAGGGATCGAGACCGTCCCATTTGTTCACCGCGACGACCAGCGCCCGGCCGGATTCGACGATGAAGCCGGCGATATGCGCGTCCTGGTCGGAAATATCCTGCTGCGCATCGAGCACCATGATCACCACGTGTGCGTCTTCGATCGACTGCAGAGTCTTGATCACCGAGAATTTTTCGATCGTCTCAAAAACCTTGCCCTTGCGCCGCAAGCCGGCCGTATCGATCAGCGTGTAGTGCTTGTCGTTACGCTCAAAATCGACGTAAATCGCATCGCGCGTCGTCCCCGGCTGGTCAAAGGCAATCACCCGCTCTTCACCGAGCAGCGAATTGATCATCGTGCTTTTGCCGACATTCGGTCGCCCGACAATGGCCACCTTCAGAACGTCATCTTCATTCTTGTCTTCTTCTGGCTCGGGATAGGGCTCCAGCACCAGCTCGATCAGACCGCGCACCCCTTCGCCGTGCGTCGCCGAGATGGCGTAAGGCTCACCGAGACCCAATTCATGGAAATCGGCGACAACCACCCCCTGACTCATCCCTTCGGATTTGTTAACCGCCACAAAGACCGGGCGGTCGTATTTACGCAGCTTGTTGGCAATATCCTTGTCCAGCGCGGTAATCCCGACCCGCCCATCGACCAGAAAAACCACCGCATCGGCCTCGGCAATCGCTTGCTCGGTCTGGCGCGCCATTTCATGCATGATGCCGTCTTTGGCCAGTGGCTCGAAGCCGCCGGTATCGACAATCAGATAAGGCTTGCTGCCCAGCTTGCCATGACCATAGTGACGATCCCGGGTCAGTCCCGGAATGTCTGCAACCAACGCATCACGCGTCTTGGTCAGGCGATTGAAAAGGGTCGATTTGCCGACATTCGGTCGACCTACTACAACTATGGTTGGTTTCATTCCGCCTCGATGGCGTAAATACCGCCGTTACTGGTCTGTACTAAAATATTTCTGCCGACCGTTTGCAATGGTGCAACGACCGGACTTCCGTCGGTCGGCACACGCGCCACAAAGGAGCCGTCATCCCGATTAATAAAATGCACCATTCCCTGCACATCTGCAACCACCACCAGACCTCTGAGGGCTAATGGCGCGGTCACGCGGCGCAAAAACAGTTTGTCCTGCTTCCACAGACTGGCGCCACTGGCCAGATCAAGGGCGTGAATGGCGCCCTTGTCGTCGGTGACGTAGACGTAACGATTATCGATGGCTAGGCCAACCGAACTCGACATGTCGCGCGCCCAGACCAGATTCCCGTTACCCAGATCAAAGCAGGCGACGCGCCCCTGGAAGGCCACGGCGCAAATGAAACGTCCGGAAATCACTGGCGAACTGGTGATATCGGCAACGCGGTCCAGCTCAGTCGCGCCTTTCGGCAAGGCCACCGTGCCATCCCAAACGGAAGCGCCGTTGGCCAGGCTGACGGCAATCAGCTTGCCTCCGGGAAATCCGGTAAACACGAATTTGCTGTCGATAATCGGACTGGCGGTCACCCGCAGAGAAAGCGGAGGCGTAGGTCGCTGAAAGATCCATTTCCTTTTCCCGTCAAGAGCATTGTAAGCGGCCAGCCGATTGTCGCCACTGCGGACAACGACCAATCCCTCGCCCAGAATCGGCGGGGAGAGGATCTCGCTGGTCGCTCGGCTTTTCCACAGCAACGCTCCATCCGCCGCAGAAAACGCCAGTACGTCACCTCTCGGCGAACCCACGACGACCATGGTCGAGTCGGCACCGACGCCGCCCGACAGGGTTTGCCCGACATTGATTTTCCACACCTGCTTGCCATCATCAATACGGATCAGCCGTCCGTCGTAGCTGGCGGCGTAGACGGTTGAACCATCCACCGCGGGTGAAAACGCATAAACATCACTCTTGCCCACACTCTCGCGCCAGACCACACGCGTTTCGGCGCTGGCCTTGAGCGGCAGCAGCTCGGCCATCTTTGGCCCGCTGCTGCTGGCAAAGGGATTCAACGACTCGAGCGTTGAACAACCGGAAAGCAACAGCGCAAGCAATAGCGGGAAAAAGGCCTGCCGCCTCAGCATTACTTGCTCCCACCCATGGCGTCGAGTTTTTGCTGGAGAATCTCGCGATTGATGGCGTTGGACTGCGACTGCCAGTTTTGCTCTGCTGCCTTTCCGGCCTTGTCGGCTTCGGCCAGCTTGGTCAGCGCGGTCTGATAGGCGGCACGGGCTTCAGCCGTCTTGCCTTGAGCCGTAAAGACGTCGCCACGGTTATCCATGAAACGGGCTTCAAACGCCGGAGTGACCCGGCCATCGAGTTGCTTCAAGGCCTCGTCGTAGGCTTTTTCGTCGAGCAACACGGCGACCAGGCGCAAACGTGCCAGATCGCGCATTTCGTCCTTGCCATGCTCAACCGCCCAGAGCAGCTGGGCTTTCGCCGTTTTTGCATCACCGGAATCGATAAAGGCTTTGGCCGCAGTCAATGCGCCCAGCGGCGCGTAGGTCGAGCCGCCGAATTTCTCCAGGAGTTCGCCGCTGGCCGCCTTGATGCGTTGCGTGTCCTTGTCCTGAACCGCTTTCTGTAGCACGTGATAGACCGTTGAGGCCTGCCCTGACTGGCTGCGCTGGTACCAGCCCCATGCCTGCCAGGCAATGACCACCAAGGAAAGCACGGTCAGACCATTAATCAGCATATTACCGTACTGCTTCCACCACGCCTTCAGCTCGGCCAGTTGTTCCTGCTCTTCAAGATCATAAGTAGCCATTACGACTCATCCTCTTCCAGAAATGATTTCATGATTTCATCCGCGATACGATCGACACTGACCCGCTTCTGCTCGCTGGGCATCCCATCGAGGTCGCGCAAGTGCTTCAAGGTCACCTCACCGGCATGCGCCTCATCATCGCCGATGATAACGGCAAAGCTCGCTCCCGAGGCATCGGCCTTTTTCATTTGCGACTTGAAACTGCCACCGCCGCAATTGAACAGCACGTCGACGCCCTGATCACGCAGGCCTTCAGCAACCCGCGGCGCCATCCGGGCCGCCGCCTCGCCCTGATGCACAAGATACACGTCCGTCCCCTGAGCCGCAGGTTCGCCACCCGACTCCTTGATCAAGGCCACCAGACGCTCGACGCCCATGGCAAAGCCACAGGCCGGGGTAGACTTGCCACCCAACTGCTCGACCAGACCATCATAGCGCCCACCGGCACAGACCGTTCCCTGCGCGCCCAGCTTGTCGGTGACCCATTCGAAAACGGTCAGGTTGTAATAATCGAGACCGCGTACCAGGCGGGTATTGATGGCGTAAGGAATTCCGACATCCTTCAATACCTGCTGCACGCCTTCGAAGTGTGCCATCGATTCCGCACCCAGATGTGCCATCAGTTTCGGCGCCGCGACGATCATCTCCTGCATCGCCGGATTCTTGCTGTCGAGGATGCGCA
>JBAXHE010000053.1:0-19917 GCA_037139055.1 Betaproteobacteria bacterium
ACGATCAGTGCCTTGACCTGGCAGGCGAGTTGTTCGAGTGACAGGCCGGTCCGATCGCAGGCCATTTTGGCTTCGTAGTCATTGAAGCAGGCGTAGTCGGCGAGCTCCAGGAAGCGCATCAGGTCCTCGCCGGAAAACATTGGCAAGCCCTGGCCCGGATCAAAAACAAAGGGAATTTTAGCGTCCGCCAAGTCGCTGGCGTGCTTGAGCATGCCGTCGCGTCCGTCAGGAGCGACAATCGCCAGCGTCGCGCCCTTGGTGTCGGCAATCAGGTTGTAGTGCGAGAAGCTCATCGCCCCGGGATGAAAGGCGGTGATCTGGTTGTCGTCAAGGTCGGTGGTGATGAAGGCCTGCGCCGTGAAGCTGCCCTCGACCTGTTGCACGTGGGTGCGCGGCAGCGCCAGCTGGTCGAGGCGGCGCAAATAGGGCTCGGCGTCGTCACCGACGGTGGCCATGATCAGCGGGTCGCCGCCCAGCAGCTTGAGGTTGTAGGCGATGTTTCCGGCGCAACCGCCGAATTCGCGGCGCATCTCGGGAACCAGAAAAGCCACGTTGAGAATGTGAATCTGCTCGGGCAGAATATGGTTCTTGAAACGATCATGGAAAACCATGATGTTGTCGTAGGCAATCGAGCCGCAGATCAGCGTGGACATAGTGTGGTTGGGTTAGGTAAAGGAAGGCGTCCATTATAGCACCGGCACGACGTCGCCTCTTTGTCCCTAGTCGCTCGCTTAAGGGCTGGTGAGCCAGCTCAGTGCGCCGGAAAAGCATTCGGTGATCAGCGGGTATCCCCATCTTCCCTTCGAAATTTGTTTGAGGCGCTGCTCACAGTCGTTGCTGTCTGCTCGGTCGAATGAATCGAGAATATCAAGCAGATGCGCAAGCTGTCCGGATCGATTCTCTACCGCCGGACTAGTGCCCGCTACAAATTGTTGTGGCATGGCTGGGTCACTGCCTGAGGGTTCTTTCGCTATCATCGACAGACAGCCGGCGAGATAGGCCGCATCCGCAAGGCGGGTATTGTTGGGTTCGAGTTTCTGCGCAAGAAGCTCAAGCATTCGCCCGCGTAGAGCAGCCAACTGGATTGTCAGATCGGAGTGTGAGGCAGTATTTAGGTCCGCTTCAAGTCGATTCAGGTGCTGGCGTAGCCAGTGTGCAAGCGAAGGTAAACCAATCGAAACCAGAACACTGCGAAGCGTACAAGGGGGCTGTAGGCCCTCGTCGCGGAATGACAGCGACAGGCAAAGCAGGCGATACAGGAGTGCCGTCTCTTTTTTCAAAGCGTCTTCGATGAGGCTGACATCGGCTTTGCGATCCACGAGTTGCAGCATACGGAGTACCGCGGCGCGCGTCAGTGGCAGGACATGCTCGCCAACGGCCTCGGGAAGAGCGACATACGACCCTTGAAAAAAAGTAAATCCCAATCGTTGGCAAAGTTTCATTTGATCGGCGGTTTCGATTCCCTGTGCCAGCAGGGTGATGGGCAAATTGGAAAGCGATCCGGCAATCTCGCGACAGGCCCTTGCAGTGCATTCGTGCAGGTTGATGGTCACACTGTCGAGCAGCGAAAGCAGTGCACGGCTGCGTTCATCAAGTCCCGAATAATTGGCCAGCGCCAGCGAAAAACCCCGATCACGTAGGGTGCGGCAGCGGTCAATCAACCGAGCATCAGGCTGCTTGATGAGGTCAAGAACGAGGACTAGGGATTCGCAGGGGAAAAGGTTGATACCGGAGCTTCCGAGCAGGGAAGGCGTGGCGCGAATAAATGCCTTCTGTCTGAGCGGCGAAGGCGAGGCGCTGAATTTATGCAGCACACTCCAGATCGGCGTGGCGGAATCTTTGCTGTTGTCATTCCCGCGTTCCGGGGCGCGAGGTATTTCACTGATGAATAATTCACAACCGATGAGCTGGCCATACTTGTCGACAATCGACTGGCAATTCAACTCAGCAGAAGGATACGGCACGTCATCGCCTGGTGAGTCGTGAACGGCGAAGGGAATGGAATGCGCGTGATTTATGCGCTCATTGGCGAGGGTCAGAAAGGATTCAGTCATAAATCCCCTGTCTATTATGTATTTTGTGCTTTAAACCTTGTGATTATAGTTATTTATGGGAATAACAAATCATTTGTCCTGTGGTTTGCGGATTATATGGCGCAAAACGATGGGTCGCAACGAAATATATTGGTTGCGATTGTGGCGGTTTGCAGTAGTTTGTCCGGGCGGGCTCGGTTCACGCTGCTTGGTGCTAATGCGGGATCAGGGGTAGAAAACGTAGAGTCGATAGCCCGCGGCCGTCATGTCCTTGGCTTCGATCCAGAGGCGAACAGCGATGTCGGCATTGGCGACAAAAGGCTCTTCAGCGAGCTGCCGGGAAGAAAGGTATTCACCGGGGGCAAAAACGCGCCTAGCCAAGGTGGCATCGTGCGTGTCGGTCAGAGATAGCTCAAGGAAAGGAAGTTCCTGAGCGTAGTTTGCCCGGTTGCGAAGGGTGGCATTGAGTACCAGCAGGTTTCCGTTAGCCGCGTCGGTTTGAAGATCCGAGGCTTCGATGCTGACCAGATCGACATGGCGAGGCAAGGGAATGGTCGTATCCAATGCCTGACTCAGGGCCTCCAGCGAAGACCGCAACAGCGGGGCGGCAACGGCGATGTCGCTGCGGAAACGGAAAACAATCTGCCCGGCAAGCGCGATGATCAGCAGGATGGCGGCCAGAATGAACGGCCAGCGGGAGCGCTTCTCGTTATGCTGGGAGAAAGGCGCCGTCATGACGCCTTCGGTCCATTTGCTATAGCCGGGAATTTCAGTCGTTTCCCGGGGCAGAATGAGACCCGTCGCCTTGCCCAGCGTTTGCGCTTCTGTTTCGCTCAGGGCGATGGGCGCTTCGTGTTCGGGGGCTTCAACAGCCTCGGCAGGCTCGAGAGGTTCGAGCAGGATGTCGACGCGCGGGTCTGACGGGTAATCAAGAATTTCTACTTCGGTTTCCGCTGCAACTTCGACGGGGGCTAGAACTTGCGGGGCTGGCCTCTCCGTCACCAGCGATGGGGCGGTGAGCGCTGCGCTGCCGGTATTTTCCAGCAGATGATCGAGGGCATTGAAAACCACCTGACACTGCCCGCAACGAACCTTGCCGGAGCGTGCCTTGAGTTGCTCCGACGTGACGCGGAAAACGGTCTGACAGGTGGGGCAGCGTGTCTTCATGGCCTAGTCCTTGATTCCGGCGAGGCACACCCAGCCGTCGCGGGTGTCGGCGACTGATAGCGGTAGGTGGGGCGCGTAGATCTCAATCATCTCTTCGGCCTGCTCGCTGAGGATGCCGGAGAGCGCCAGTCGGCCGCCGGGGCGGACGTGCGAGCAGATCGCCGGGGCCAGCGCCTTGAGCGGGTTGGAGAGGATGTTGGCGACCACGATATCGAACTGTCCCTTGATTTCCTGTGAGGAGTCCACGAAGCGTGCACTTACGTCATTCTTTTCGGCGTTGTTGATGGCGGCTGTGACGGCTTGCAGGTCAATGTCGACGCCCAGTACCTCGCGGGCGCCGAGCTTGGCCGCAGCAATGGCAAGAATACCTGAACCGCAGCCGTAATCAAGAATCGAGTTCCCCTCGGCGACGTTGCGTTCGAGCCATTCCAGGCACAGCCGGGTGGTCGGGTGCGAACCGGTGCCAAAGGCCATTCCCGGATCAAGTACCAGCACAATAGCCGTTGGGTCGGGGGCCTGGTGCCAGGACGGGACAATCCATAAGCGTTGTGAAACGCGGATCGGCTCGAATTGCGACTGGGTCAGCTGGACCCAGTTCTGTTCGGCGACTTCTTCCAGAGAAAATTCAGGGAGTGTGGTCAACCCGGCAATGGCCGCGGCGGCGGCGATCAAGGCGCCGGCATCGGTTCCGGCGTCGAGCAGCGCGATCACACGCGAACGCTCCCAGCCCGGGGTGGTCACCGAACCGGGTTCGCCGAACTGGGGGGTTTCGAATTCGGTTCCGGCGTCCGCGTCTTCGATGCTGGCCGAGAGTGCTCCAGCGTCGATCAGTGCATCGGCCAGCGCTTCGGCGTGCTGGCAATCGGTTTCAATACTTGCAGATAACCAGGGCATGAGGGGTCTACCTAGCGTTGTCGACATGCGCTTTGGCGGCCAGCAAGTTGTCGAGGGAGTGAATGTGCATTTCTCCATTGACGAAAGCCGCGTCGTTGAGCATGTCCTGATGAAGGGGGAGGTTCGTTTTGATGCCGTCAATGTTCATTTCAGCGAGGGCCATGCGCATCCGCTGGATGGCGTGCTCACGATTCTCGCCGCAAGCGATCACTTTGGCGATCAACGAGTCGTAGTAAGGGGGCAGGGTGTAGCCTGAGTCAATATGCGAGTCTACACGGATTCCGGGCCCTCCGGGGGCATGGTAGCGGGTGATCGTCGCGGGAAGGGGGGGCGCTGTGTTTGGACTTTGGGCATAAATTCGCGATTCGATGGCGTGTCCGCGGAAACTTAGGTCGCGCGAGCGGAAGCGCAGTTTATGACCGGCAGCGATACGCAGTTGCTCCTGAACCAGGTCGATCCCGCTGATCGCCTCGATGAGCGGGTGCTCGACCTGCAGGTGGGTGTTGAGATCGAGAAAAAAGAATTCGCCGTTTTCGTAGAGAAACTCAAAGCTGACGAGGCCGCGAATGGTAATCCGTCGGCACAATTCGGCGCAGCGTTCGCCAAGCCGTGCGAGGAGCCGCGGCGTAATCCCTGGGGCCGGAGATTCCTCGATGATTCTCTGGCCCTGATGCTGAATAGAACACTCGTGTTCGCCGAGATAGATGGCATTCTTGAAGGCATCGGCGAGGACTTGAAACTTGATAAGCCGCGGGTTTTCGAGCCGTTTTTCAAGATAAACCGTCGAGGTGCCAAACAGCGTGGTGGCTTCGTTGCGGGCCAGCGTGACGGCATTGAGCAGCGCTGACTCGCTATGTACGACACGCAGGCCTCGTCCTGCGCTGCCGTGCGTCGGTTTGATGATCACCGGGTAGCCGGTTTCGCGGGCAATGCGCAGAATTTCCTTGGAGTCGATCGGCAACGCCCCTGGCGAGCCTTTGGCCAAAGGAATTTTGACCGATTTCACCGCTTCGCGGACGGCGACTTTGTTGCGGATCAAGCGCAGGGTCTCTGCACGCGGACCAATGAACACGAAACCGCAGGCCTCGCTGCGTTCGGCCAGTTCGACACTGCTCGCCAACGGGCCGTAACCAGGGTGGATGGCTTGCGCTTCAGTCAGTTCGGCGGCGGAGAGGATGGCCTGAATATTCAGATAGCTGTGCTGGGCGGGTGCCGGGCCGATACATACGGACTCATCAGCCAGCGCGACATAGCCGGCCTCGCGGTCGGCTTCGGAATGCGCGATGACGGTCTTGATGCCGAGTTCCCGGCAGGCACGGAGAATACGAAGAGCAATTTCACCGCGATCGGCAATAAGGACTTTCCCGAACATGGGCAGTCTGCTCAGGCGATGATTAGCAGTGGCGTGCCGAATTCAACGGCCTGGCCATTCTCGATCAGGATGGCTTTGACCGTGCCAGCGCATTCCGCCTTGATCGCGTAGAGCTGCTTCATGGCCTCGATGCCACAGAGTGTGTCGCCCGCCTTGACGTGGCTTCCCACCTCGACAAACGGCGCCATGCTGGGGGTTTCCGAGCGGTAGAAGGTGCCAACCAGCGATGCTTTGATGGTTTTCTCATCGGGAAATTCGGGATCGTCGTGATCTTCATCGTCTTCGTCGAGATCGATGGTTTCCGAACGCGCCCTGCGCACGGTGGCTGGCGCGGCATGGCCCGATTGCGCGGCTGACTGCGGCTGCTTGACGATGCGTACCTTCTCTTCGCCTTCGGTGATTTCGAGTTCGGTAATCCCTGATTCTTCAACCAGATCAATCAGCTTCTTGAGTTTGCGCAGATCCATAGGAGTGTCTTTCGTGAAACGCTGCCGGTGACCCATATGGCGGGTGACCGGACTTCCCGGCGGCTGGCCGGGAGGTCAGTCGGTGTTGATCTGGCTCAGCAGGTACTCAAGCGCCAGGAGATAGCCCTTGCTGCCGAGTCCGGTAATGACGCCGATGGCCAGATCTGAAAAATAGGAGTGGTGGCGGAAAGCTTCGCGTGCATGGACGTTGGAAAGATGCACTTCGATAAAGGGGATTCCACTCGCGGCAATGGCGTCGCGCAGGGCAATGCTGGTATGCGTGAACGCCGCCGGATTGATGATGATGTAATTCACCTGCTGTTCACGGGCGGCGTGAAGGCGCTCGATCAATGCGCCCTCGTGGTTGCTCTGGAACGTTTCGAGCTCAACGTTGGCGGTCGTGGCGCGACGGGCCAGCGCCATATTGATGTCGGCCAGGGTGGCCAGACCGTAATAGTCAGGTTCGCGGGTGCCGAGCAGATTCAGGTTCGGGCCGTGGAGAACCAGCATTCGCACTGGCGTCGGTGCTTCTTGCTGGCTCGATGATGTGGTTTTTTCCTTCTTCATGGCTGCAGTTTGCCGCAGTTCGCCGCATTTTGTCCAGCCATGCGCTTCAGGGGGCTGAAATCGAGTTCAGCAAGGCGTCAAGTTCCTGCTCCTCCATTCGGCCCAGTTTGGTCAGGCGAACCGCGCCGTTTTTGCCGAAGATCACCGTATAGGGGAGGGCAATCCGGTGGTTGCCGAGTTGCCGGGTCAGTTCGCTGCCCTCTTCTTCGGCGATCAGCACGGGATAGTTGATCGGCAGCAGCTTGCGGAACGTGGCGACATTGGCCGCTGAATCGAGGGCGATGCCGACAAACTGCACGCCGTTCGCTGCGTATTTGGCCTGCAAGCGATTAAATGCCGGCATTTCTTCGCGGCAGGGCTGGCACCAGGCCGCCCAGAAGTTGACCACCAGAATCCTGCCGCGCCATTGATCGATGCGCTGCAGCTGACCCTTCTCGTCATTCAACCGGGTGGCGAAGAAGCGCGAAACGGCTTCGGGGCTCAGCGCCGCTTCCGGTTTTGGGCGGCCCTGGGTTTGGGTTCCGAAGTAGATCCCTGTAGCCAACACCAGTAGGGCGGTGACAATGATGGCGATGAGGCTGCGCTGGCTCATCGTCAGGCTGCCCGGCTATCGCTGAGCAGCGTGTTGAGTGCGTCGAGGCGCATGCGCTGGCGGGTGCGTCCGTCGCGGGTCTTGAATGCCACCCGTTCTTCATTGGGCGGGTAAATCACCAGGTTGGTGACCGCATCGTCGCTGTGAATGGTCAGCACGGCTTCGGCACGATCCGAGCGTGGTGTGCTGTGTTCGTAGTCGATCCGCTGGTTGAGCAGGAAGATCTCGACTTCCTTGGCGCTGTCGGTGAACAACTGAATGTCAATTTCGGCGTAGCGTCCGGCCGTGCCGTCGAGGACGGATCCGGTCAGGTAGGGGTTGAAACGCTGCGTGAGCGTCATGATCTCGCTGGCAATCTGGCGCAGGTGATCGATGCGCGCGGTATGCTCTTCGTCCTGAAACAGTCGCTGGTAGGCGCGCAGTTCGGCCTCAATTTCGGAATTCTCGGGGAGCGGTGTGTGATCCGAAAATCCCAGGCCTTGTGCGGCCTTGCGCTTGGCCGCAGAGTAATCGGTGAGCCCGTCTTCGGCAATCAGCCGCGCCGCCGTGCTGGCAATCAGTTTGAGTTGCCGCAAGTGACTCTGCGAAGGGTTCGGGTTGGGCATGGGCGGCGTGTGATTTATCAGGTCAGGTGAGCTTATTGATGGGGTGGCGGTACAATTCGTCCAGCGTCGGTGCTTCCTTACCGACGAATCAATTCTATCTTGGATTTATTACGGCATGCATATTCATATTCTCGGCATTTGCGGCACCTTCATGGGCGGGGTTGCTCAGTTGGCGCGGGCGGCAGGGCACCGCGTGACCGGCTGCGACAGCAGCGTCTATCCGCCGATGAGCACCCAGCTGGAAGGCGCCGGGATCGAGCTGGTCGAGGGCTATGGCGCCGAGCAGACCCGTTTGCAGCCCGACTGCTATGTCATCGGCAACGCCATTTCTCGCGGCAATCCGCTGCTCGAAGAAATCCTTGATCGTGGCCTGCCTTATGTGTCCGGTCCGCAATGGTTGGCCGACAACGTCCTGCAGGGGCGCTGGGTGCTGGCCGTGGCCGGCACGCATGGCAAGACCACGACGTCGGCGATGCTGGCCTGGATTCTCGAAGACGCCGGGCTGAGTCCCGGTTTTCTGATCGGCGGCGTGCCAATGAATTTCGGTGTTTCGGCGCGATTGTCGGGGAAACTCAGCGATTCGCCATTCTTCGTGATCGAAGCCGACGAATACGATACGGCGTTTTGCGACAAGCGCTCGAAGTTCATCCATTACCACCCGCGGACCGTCGTGCTGAATAATCTCGAGTTCGATCATGCCGACATCTTTGCCGATCTGGCAGCGATCGAGACGCAATTCCATCATCTGGTGCGTACTTTGCCGCGTA
Source organism: Betaproteobacteria bacterium (assembly GCA_037139055.1). Taxonomy (GTDB): domain Bacteria; phylum Pseudomonadota; class Gammaproteobacteria; order Burkholderiales; family Rhodocyclaceae; genus Propionivibrio. The sequence continues at coordinate 8,465 of JBAXHE010000053.1, forward strand.
ACGGTCTGGTCGTCAGCAATGCCAATGAAGCCAGCCTCGATCGGGTGCTGGCGCGTGGCTGCTGGACGCCGGTCGAGCGCTTTAATGCGGTGGATGAATGGCGCATGCTCGGCAGTGATGCCGACGGTTCGCTGCAGCTGATGCATGGTCACGAGGAGGTGGGTGCGGCGCAGTGGACGCTGAGCGGCGATCACAACCGGGCTAACGCCGTAGCTGCTCTGCTGGCGGCGCATCATGTCGGCGTCTCTTTTGCCCACGGGCTTGAGGCTTTGTCGCGTTTCGAGAACGTCAGGCGGAGGATGGAATTACGCGGTACCGTCCGGGGCGTCAGCGTTTACGACGATTTTGCCCATCATCCGACGGCGATTGCCACGACGGTTGCCGGCTTGCGCCGGAAAATCGGCAGCGGCGCCGACGCCCCGCGCATTCTCGCGGTGCTTGAGCCGCGCTCGAATACGATGAAGCTCGGGGTGATGAAGAATCAGCTGCCGGACAGTCTGGTCGACGCCGATTTGGTCTTCTGCTACGGCGCCAATCTCGGCTGGGATGCCGCTGAGGCGCTGTCGCCGATGGGCGACAAGGCGGTGGTCTCAGACAGTCTGGAGGCGCTGATCGCTCTGATTGCCGCCGCCGCACGGCCCGGCGATCAGATCCTGGTGATGAGCAACGGCGGCTTCGGCGGCATCCACGGAAAATTGCTGGCTGCGCTGGAGCGCTAAGCGGCTTCGAATAGGTAGTTATCAGCGGCGAGCGATTCTTCAATCCAGCCGCCGCCAAGCCATTCGGCTCGGTGCAATGCGCCAGCAGCACCGAGCGCGACGAACAGCGGCAGAAAATGCTCGACGCTCGGGTGCGCGTGTTTGGCGCCGGGCGCCTGTTCCCAATCAAGCAGCGCTTCGCTGTCGCCCGAGATGATCCGCGGGTGCGTCCATTCACGAAAGGCGTGTGACTCAGGCGCCGGGCGAATTCCGCTGGGTTGCAGATAATCCCGCAGATTGTGCGTCATGTGGCCGGAGGCAATGATCAGGATGTTTTCGTCGGCCAGCGCAGCCAGCGCCGCGCCCAGGGCGTAATGATGGCGGGCACAGCGATCGGGTTGCACCGAGAGCTGCACGACGGGGATGTCGGCGTCCGGGAACAGCATGCGTAAAGGAACCCAGGCGCCATGGTCGAGGCCGCGGCTGGCGTCAATTCCGGTGGCGATTCCCGCGTCAGTGAGTTGCTGCTTTATGCGTTGCGCCAGCGACGGATCGCCGGGTGCCGGGTAGCGTATCTGGTACAGCTCGGCCGGGAAGCCGCCAAAATCGTGGATGGTTTCCGGGTGCGCGCTGCCGGTAAGCATCGGCAGGCGGGTCGTCCAGTGCGCCGAAACCATCACGATTGCCGTCGGACGGGGCAGACGGCGGGCGAGGGCCGACCATATTGCTGAGATTGCATCACCGCCGAGCGCCGTCATCGGCGAGCCGTGCGAGAGAAAGAGAATCGGCTGCTTGGTTTTCATAATGATTGGCTTTGACGATAATTCAATTAACCACGGCGGGTATGCCCCCAAGGGGATTTCCTTCGGGGCATGCCCACCGTGGTGATGATTAGCTCTTTGCGGCTTCGGCCGCTTGCGCTTGCACAACACTCGGGCGGCTACCCACGCGCTTCTGGAAAGCCAGCAGAGCCGGCCACGGACTGAGGTCGACGCCGGTCCAGGGGCCCCAGTTGAGCACCGTGAACAAATAGCCGTCAGCGACCGTAAACTGCGCGCCCATCAGGAAGTCGTTTTTGGCCAGATGCTCGGCCAGGTAGTCAAAACGCTTGCCCAGGTTTTGCCGCACTGTGGTCTTGTAGTCCTCGGGCGTGGTCGGCCGGAACAGTGGGCCAAAGCCCTTGTGAATTTCCGAGTTGATGAAGCCGAGCCATTCCTGCAACTGGTAGCGGGCAAAACTGCCAGCCTTGGGGGCCAGACCGGTTTCCGGCTTGAGATCGGCAATGTACTGGACGATCGCCGTGCCTTCGGTCAGGAAGGTGCCATTGTCGAGTTCAAGAACGGGGACGTAGCCTTTGGGATTGATCCGGCTGAAGTCGCTGCCGTCGGGCAGCGTGTGTTTCGCCAGATCGACGCGAACCAGTTCGACGTCCAGACCGGCTTCGCGCAGGGCAATGTGCGGTGAAAGCGAGCAAGCGCTTGGGGAGTAATAGAGTTTCATGGTGGAGCTCCTTGAAAGAACCGGGAATGGCCCGGGGGTTAATGGGATGATGAGGTACGGTTGTCGAGTGAAAAGGCGCCGCTGCCGAGCAGGCTTTGGGCGAGGGCGGCGATGGCCAGATAAAGAGGATATTCCCAACCTCCTTTAGGTGCGCTGAAGACCCATCCGTTCCCTAAGTGAACCAGCGTGGCGCCGAGCAGCAAGGGCACCATCGCCGTGGCAACCACTCGGGTGCGGAAGCCGATCAGCAGAGCGATACCGGCAAGGATTTCAGCAGGGGCGACGATATAGGCGAGAAAACCGGGAAAGCCGACCGACTCGAAATAGCCCGCCGTCCCCGGCAGGGTGAAGACAAATACCTTGAGCAGGCCGTGGGCCGCGAACATGGTGCCGAGGGCAATACGTAGCAGGGTGATGCCGTAGTGAGTGGTTTGCGTGGTGTTCATGAATGTCTCCTTTGAGGTTGAGGTATCCGGCGCTGGCCTGACGACGTGACGAACTATATCTGCGCCAAATAAAGGAATAAACGAGGCTATAATCAATTTAGTGTTGCGTTATTCGGGATAATGAGTGGATAAATTTGAGGCTATGCAGGTTTTTTGTTCGGTGATCGAAGCTGGCGGATTTGCTGCGGCCGCCGATCGGATTGGCATGTCGACGTCGGCGGTATCACGCCACGTCGCACAGTTGGAGGAGGAACTGAACGTGCGCCTGCTGAACCGGACGACGCGACGCATGAGTCCTACTGACGAGGGCTTTGCCTACTTCGAGCGCTGTACGCAATTGCTCGCCGATCTCGAAGAAGCCGAAGCCAGCGTCTCCGGGAAAGCCCGGCATCCGCGCGGACGCTTGCGGCTGACTGCGCCAATTGCGCTGGCCACCCTGCGCCTGGGGCCGGCGTTTGCCGCTTTTTCCCAGAAAAATACCGACGTGACACTGGATATCGTGCTTTCCGATAACATCTCTGACTTTGCCGAAGAAGGGCTGGATATGGCGATTCGTGTCGGGCGCGTCGGCAGCGACAATCTGGTGGCCCGGCGGATTGGTGAAACCGCCCTGCTGGTGGCCGCATCGCCGGACTATCTGGCGCGTGCCGGAACGCCGACCCGGCCGGAGGAACTAACCCAGCACGCTTGTCTGACTTACGCGCACGCCGCGAATGGCAATCAGGCCCAGTTCGAAAACGCGCAGGGCGAAGCGATCAGTGTGCGCATCAGCGGTCCGGTCAATGCCAATAACGGCATGTTTCTCGCAGAAATGGCCCGCGCCGGTTGTGGTATTGTTTTCGCCCCGTGCTTCATTCTGCAGCCGCTAATTGAAAGCGGACAACTGGTCAAACTACTGCCGGAGTGGGGGACGCAGCGCTTACCAATCCATGCGGTGTATCCTACGCGCCGTCATCTTTCGGCCAAGGTGCAGGCGATGACGAGTTTTCTTGCCGAATGGTTCAAGGTCTGGCCTGATCATTCGTATTGATCGGGTGTCTTACTAAAGGAGCTTTTCATGATCGTTGGGCGGCTGGCCGATGTGGCCAGACATAAAAGTACTCTTCCGGCTGTCGTTGTCCGGGTCCTCGATGTTTTGCAGACCCTCGATCTGGCACGGCTCACACCGGAACGCGTACACCTCGAAGGCGACCAGCTGTTCTACACGGTCGAGGATGTCACTCTGCGCAGCCTCGACGAAAGCCGTCCAGAGGCGCATGCCCGCTACGCTGATATCCAGATGCCGCTGAGTGGCGGTGAGCGCTATGGCTTCGCGCTACCGCAGGCGGGTCTGGTGGCCGTCGATGACCAGCTTGCAGCCAGGGATCTAGCCTACTATCCGCCGCCAGCCAACGAATCCTTTATTGACTTGTATCCGGGCGACTACGTGGTCTTTCTCCCCGGCGAGCTGCATCGCTCGGCGCTGGTAATCGGTGAGAAAAGCGTGCTGCGCAAGCTCGTGGTCAAGATCCATCTCAGCCTGCTCGGTCTGGCCGATTAGCAGGCAAAGAAAAGGCGGTTCAGATATCTGAACCGCCTTTATAGGATGGGCCTTAGCGGCCGGTGACTCAGGCCGCGATCAGCGGCGTCAGGCTGGCGCGCATTTTCTGCATGGCCTTGGTTTCGATCTGGCGAATGCGTTCGGCGGAAACGCCAAATTCGGCAGCCAGTTCGTGCAGCGTGGCCGGGTCGTCGCTCAGCCAGCGCGATTCGACGATGCGCCGGCTGCGCTCATCGAGTGCGGACAGCGCGGCTTGCAGTCCTTCCCCATGAAGATGATCGCGGGCGCGCGATTCGAGAACGCGCAAGGGCTCGCTGCGGCTGTCTTCAAGGTAAGCGATCGGCGCGAAGGCGTCTTCGTCGTCATTGCCGGTTTCCAGCGCCAGATCGTGCCCGGATAGCCGGGTTTCCATTTCGACGACTTCTTCCGGCTTGACGCTGAGCTGGTGCGAGATATTGGCGACCTGATCCGGAGTCAGCGCCTCGCTGCCCGGCTTCATGCTGCGCAGGTTGAAAAACAGCTTGCGCTGAGCCTTGGTCGTGGCGACCTTGACCATGCGCCAGTTCTTCAGCACGTATTCGTGGATTTCGGCCTTGATCCAGTGCATGGCAAAAGACACCAAGCGCACGCCGTGCGACGGGTCGAAGCGCTTGACGGCCTTCATCAGGCCGATGTTGCCTTCCTGAATCAGATCGGCGTGCGGCAGACCGTACCCCAAGTAGCCGCGGGCAATTGAAACAACCAGACGCAGGTGCGACAGAACCAGTTGGCGCGCGGCCTCCAGATCCTCTTCGTCACGGAAACGCCGTGCCAGACGAAACTCTTCCTCCTCGGTCAGGATCGGGAACTGTTTCGCTGCCTGTATATAGGCGTCGATATTGCCAACCGCAGAGATCGTCGGAAAAGTCAAAGCTTGGGTCATTTCGGTTTACTCCTCCTTGCTGATGTTTCTAAACGTATTTTAGCACTCAGCGTCTGAGAGTGCTAAATGCGCAGTAAGTTTCTTGTATCAGTTTGTAATCTAAACAATTAAAGTCGCAAACCGTCAAAATAGACTGAGACAGCAACACTGATCCCCAAAGGCATATCGACATGAGCACACCATCCTCCGGCGCGAGCGATAGACGCATCCCGGTGACCATCCTTACCGGCTTTCTTGGCGCCGGAAAAACCACGCTGCTGAATCATCTGCTGCAGCAACCAGACCTGAAAGGCACAGCCGTCCTGATCAACGAGTTCGGCGAGGTCGGCGTTGATAACCTGTTGGTCGAGAAGGTCGATGACACCATCGTTCTGCTCGGCGCCGGGTGCATTTGCTGCACGGTTCGCGGTGACCTGTTGCGGGCGCTCAAGGATCTCTTCATGCGCAGTTTGCGGCGCGAGATTCCTGCGCTTTCGCGCATCGTGATTGAGACCACCGGGCTGGCCGATCCGGCCCCGATCATCCTCAGCATCCATGAAGACGCTTTCGTCGCCGAGCGCTTTCGCGGCGACGGCGTGGTCGCCGCCGTGTCAGCTGTCCACGGCCACGAGCAGATCGGCGCGCATGCCGAGGCGCTTAAACAGGCGACGATGGCCGACCGTCTGCTGATCACCCAGTGCGATTTGGCCGAGCCGGAAGCCATCGACCGACTGTCCGAGCGGCTGATGGCCTTGAATCCCGGGGCGCCGCAGGTCAGGGTTCGCCACGGCGAAGTGGCAGCAGCCTCGGTCCTGGGGGCGGGGCTCTTTGCCATCGAGGACAAAGCGAGTGAAGTGGCGGGCTGGTTAGCCGATGAACGGGTCCGTGAACAGGCGCGGCAAGCCCATGGCCATCACCATCATCACGATGTCAATCGACACGATGCGGAAGTTGAAAGTTTCGTGCTTGAGTTTGCCGAGCCTTTCAGCTGGCTTGACTTTACCCAGGCCATCGACATCCTGCTGGCGACATGCGGCCAGCGCCTCCTGCGCATCAAGGGGCTGGTCAATGTCAAGGGAGACGAAGCGCCTCGCCTCGTACAGTGCGTGCAGCAGATGCGCTATCCGACACGTTCGTTGACCACCTGGCCGGCCGACGGTCCCTACGCCGATCGCCGCAGTAGACTAGTTTTCATCGTCAATGGGCTGTCGCGCGAGATCGTGCAGAACGCCTTCAGCATGTTCTGCGCGGCGAAGCCGGTAGCCCCGTCAGGACGTATTGTGTAATGCGTTGCTAAAGTTTCTTCGGAGTTACCGGTGGTTACAGGGTGGCATCAAAGCCAAACAGACATGACAGAGGGGGCGGGATAAAGTACACCTTGATGTATCTCCCTCCTCTCGAAACCCATTGTTCGATATTTGAATCCCCGCTATCCACATGGCGGGGATTTTTTATGCCCGGTTGGTTCTACATGATGAATACTGCATTGTGTGCTGGCGCACAGATATCCATAGCCGATAAGAGAACAATTGATCTATCGCTAGGTTTGCGGCGAATACTTTCCCGTCGCTCCTTCATTTCAATCGATAAGGATATTGCCATGCTTTATACCGTCGCCCTTGTTTTAATCATTTTGTGGCTTTTAGGATTGGTCACTTCCTATACGCTTGGTGGATTTATTCACATTCTCCTGGTCATCGCAGTCGTGGTGGTTCTACTCAGAATCATCAGCGGCCGCAGCCCTCTTTGACGATAAAGCTGTTCTTTAATGAAATAAGGAGAGGTGATGGATAATTCCATGATCAAAGGCCTGGTCATCGGAGCCGTTTCAATCGTCGCCGTGAGTGCCAGCGGAGTTGTTGGCTACAAGGTACTGACCGGACCCAGCTATGCTGATGTGCTGGCCGTAAAAGACATCAAGAAAACGGTAAGGACGCCACGCGAAGAGTGCCTGGACGTGCCGGTGCAGAGGCGGGCGCGGGTGCAGGATCAGAACCGCATTGCCGGAACGGTGCTCGGTGGCGTTCTGGGTGGCTTGGTCGGTAACCAGATCGGTCGAGGGACAGGGAATACGGTCGCCACGGTCGCTGGTGCCGCTGCTGGAGGATATGCCGGCAACACGGTGCAGAAAAACATGCAGAACAACGATACCGTTGCGACGACCGAGCATCGTTGCAAGACCGTTTATGACTCTTCCGAGAAAATTGTCGGCTACGAGGTCAGTTATCGACTCAATGGCAAGGAAGACCATATTCGTCTTGCCTATGATCCAGGGCAACGGATTCCGGTCAAGGATGGAAAATTGGTCGTCGAGTCACCCGTGCCAGAGAAATAATGTTCAATCTGCTCATGGCGATTGAACGCTCGAAGTGACTCCCCGGTTACCGGCGGTTACAGGCCAGCAACAAAGCCACAACAGACACAGCAGAGGGGGCAGGATCAAGTGCAGCTTGATTTACCTCCCTCCTCTCGAAACCCCATTTCGAGATTTGAATCCCCGCTATCCACATGGCGGGGATTTTTTTGCCTAGCCCATTCGCCGCAGGTGAATGCTCACCGAGAGTTGCGCGCCCAGCCAGCCCAGCGTTCCGCCGACGGCGGCGAGGGCGGCAATGTTTTCGGGAGCGAGGCCGCGCACCGCGAAGTTGCCGCCATAGAGGGCAATCAGTTCGCCGAGCGGTTCAGACAGGAGCAGTCCGCCCAGGGCCACGAGCAGGGCGGCAAACAGCCCACCTAGCATCCCCTGCAGCAGGCCGAAGTATTGGTAGGGGCGGCGGATGAAGGCGTCGGTGGCGCCAATCAGCTTGACGACTTCGATCTCGTTGGCCTGCGCCAGAATCTGTAGACGAATGGTGTTGAAGGTTACGGCCACCAGAGCGCCACCAAACAGCGCGGCAAGCAGGGTGATGGAGAGTCTGCCGACGCGCAGGAAAGTGTCAAAGCGCTTGACCCACGCGGAATCAAGCTGCACGTGCGCGACCTTGGGCCAAGCTCTGACGGACTGGGCGAGTTTCTCCAGTGTTTCTGGCCGGGTGTCGGACGGTTCAATGATAAAGGCATCGGGCAGCGGATTCTTGGGCAGGCTGGCGATGATTTCGGCCATGCCTTCGGACGCCTGCAGGTGTTTGAGGGCGTCTTCACGCGAGACAAAGCGCCAGTTCCCGGGCTTGGCGTCGCGCAAGCGCGATTCAATTTCGCTGAAGTCTTTCTTCCCCGCGTCGAGGGTCATGAACAGACTGATCTGCTGGACCCCCGAGGCGCTGCCGGTCAATCCGCGCAGATTGTCGATGACTACCCAGCCGGCAGTCGGCAGCGCCAGCGCGGCGCCGATGACGGTCAGTGAAAGCAGGGTGTTGAGCGGTGAAGCGATGATCCGGCGCAGCGCGTCACGCAGGGCGGCCAGATGCTGGGCGAAAAAGGCGCTCATGCGGCATCTCCGAGCAGGCGCCCGCGATCTAGCCGAAGGACGCGCGGATTGAGACGAGCCATCCATTGCGGGTCGTGCGTGGCGATGACCATCGTGACACCGACCTGATGGAAAGCGCGGAAAATTTCAAGAATGTCCGACGCCGATTCGCTGTCGAGATTGGCCGTCGGTTCGTCGGCGAGCATGATCGCCGGGCGGTTGACCACGGCGCGGGCGATCGCCAGCTTTTGTTGTTCGCCGCCGGAGAGGGCAATCGGATGCGCTTTCTCGCGTTCGAGCAGACCGACCTTGTCGAGCGCGGCACGGGCCCGGCGTTGAGCTTCCTTGAACGGCAAGCCGACAATGGCCAGCGGCAGCAGCACATTGTCGAGGACGCTGCGATCGAAGAGCAGCTTCTGATCCTGAAAAATCAGGCCGAAACTGCGCCGCAGGTAGGGGATAGCGTTGCGCCGCAGCGCGGCGAGGTTTTGCCCATTGATCACGATGCTGCCCGAGGTCGGGCGCTCGATGGCGGCGAGCAGGCGGAACAGGGTGGTTTTTCCGGCACCGGAGTGCCCGGTAATGAAAACCATCTCGCCGGCATCTATCCCGAAACTGATGTCCTTAAGGGCTTCGAGCCCTTCCGGGTAGCGTTTGGTGATGGCGCTGGCAGAAATCATGTTGGCTTACTCAAACAGCGCATCGACAAAGTCGCGCGCGACAAAGGGACGCAGGTCGTCGATGCCTTCCCCGACACCGATAAAGCGGATCGGTTTCGGGCATTGCCGGGCAATCGCGGCGATAACGCCGCCCTTGGCCGTCCCGTCGAGCTTGGTCACGATCAGTCCGGTGACTTCGATCGACTTGTCAAAAGCGGCAACCTGCTGCAACGCATTTTGACCGAAATTGGCGTCGAGGACGAGCAGGGTTTCGTGCGGGGCGGTGGGGTCGGCCTTGCGAATGACGCGGCGGACTTTGGCGATTTCTTCCATCAGATGCAGCTGGGTCGGCAGCCGTCCGGCGGTATCGGCCAGAACAATGTCGATCCCACGGGCGCGGGCGGCCGAAATGGCGTCGAAAATAACCGCCGCCGGGTCGCCGGATTCCTGTGAAATGACCGTCACATTGTTGCGTTCGCCCCAAGTCTGCAGCTGCTCGCGGGCAGCTGCACGGAAGGTGTCGCCGGCGGCCAGCAGTACCGACAGACCCTGCGCCTGAAAATGCTTGGCCAGCTTGCCGATCGAGGTGGTCTTGCCGGCACCATTGACCCCGGCGAGCATGATGATGAATGGGCGATGTGCGCTGATGTCGAGTGGCTGTTCGAGCGGAAGCAGCAGACCATGCAGGGCGTCCTGAAGGGCTTTCTGGATGCCTTCGGGGGTATCCAGCTGATCGCGCTTGGCGCGCATCTTGAGTTCGCTCAACAGGTGCTGCGTCGCTTCCATGCCGACGTCGCTGGTCAGTAGCAGGGCTTCGAGTTCTTCGAGCAGTTCATCGTCAACCTTGCCGCGCGAAAAAACCGCTTGGAGCTTGCCGCCGAACTGCGCACGCGTTCGCGCCAGCCCGGCTTTCAGGCGTTCGCGCCAGGACAGCGGGGGAGCTGCTGCTTCAGGAGCGGGCTTTTGCGGCTCAGCGGATTTTTTGAGGAACGAAAACATGGAGGGGTGTCTCTTAGGTGTTCGGGGGTTGAGGCGATGGTAAGATGCCAGCGCACGTTCTTGCCTCGTCAAATTTTAACAGAAGCGACCCCTGACCATGATCAAGATCCAAAGAATCACCCGACTGAGCGCCTGGTTGCTGTTGCTGGCCGCGCCGCTACTGGCGCAGGCCAACCCCTTCGAGCAGCAGCTGAGCAACGGTCTGCGTATTCTCGTCAAGGAAGACCATCGGGCGCCGACGGTCGTGCATATGGTCTGGTACCGCGCCGGCAGCATGGACGAAACCAATGGCACTACGGGCGTGGCTCACCTGCTCGAACACATGATGTTCAAGGGCACGCCGAGTACCGGGGCCGGCGAATTCAGTCGCCTAGTCGCCGCCGCCGGCGGGCGCGACAACGCCTTCACCAGCAAGGATTTCACTGCCTACTTCCAGCAGGTGCCGAAACAGAAACTGCCCCAGATGATGCAGCTCGAAGCCGATCGCATGCGGCATCTGACGCTCGACGCCAAGGAGTTTGAACAGGAAATCAAGGTGGTCATGGAGGAGCGCCGGCTGCGCACCGACGATCAGCCACAGGCCTTGCTGTCCGAGCAGATGGGCGCCGTGGCCTTTCAGGCGCATCCTTATCGGGTGCCGGTGATCGGCTGGATGAACGATCTGGAAAGCATGACCGTGCAGGATGCGCGCGACTGGTACGAGCGCTGGTATGTGCCGAACAACGCCTTTGTGGTGATCGTCGGCGACGTCGATCATCAGGAAGTCTTCAGACTGGCCGAGCAGGTATACGGTGGGCTGGCCGCACGTCCCTTGCCGCTGCGCAAACCGCAGTCAGAGCCGCTACAGACCGGGATGCGCCGCCTGACGGTGAAGGCCCCGGCCGATCTGCCGGTGGTGCTGATGGCCTACAAGGTGCCGGTGATCCGCGATGTCGAAAAGGACGTCGATCCCTATGCGCTGGAAATGCTTTCGGCGATCCTCGACGGCCATGATGCCGCACGTTTCTCCAAGAGTCTGATCCGCGAGCAGCGCCTCGCGGTCAACGCCGGTACCGGGTATGACTCGACTGCGCGCGGCCCCGGCCTGTTCTATCTGCAGGGGTCGCCAAGTGAAGGAAAAACCCGTGCCGAGCTGGAGAGCGGATTGCGCGCCGAGATTGCGCGGATCGGCAAGGATGGCGTCGACGCCGCTGAGCTCGCACGCGCCAAGGCGCAGCTGGTCGCCAACCAGATCTACAAGCTCGATTCGATGTTTGCCCAGGCCATGGAAATTGGCCAGCTTGAAACCTCGGGTCTCTCCTATC
>JBAXHE010000054.1:0-19565 GCA_037139055.1 Betaproteobacteria bacterium
AGAAAACCTCAATTATTGAAATTGGATGGCTACCTAGACCGTCAGTTAATGGCCGATCTCTGCCGTTCTTAAATTATGCCTTCATGCTCCCGAAAAGCACAGCATCAGTTCAATTCATGTTTTGCTAGTATTTCTAAAAAAACGGCGCCACCAACAATCCTGAACCTACAAATTCGAAGCTCTCAGATTCGTTTCACTCCGTCCTCAGTTTAATCCAGACGCCAAAAAAGACAGCACAAAGAGCGACATATGTCATTCTTTGTGCTGTCTTTTAATTTTCCTCCCGGCATTACCGAGAAGCTCGCAGATCAGTGGAAGAATTCTTCCAGCCGCTCGAATACCTCATGTTCCGCGCCATGCCGGCGAACCGCCAGCACATCTTCGAGCTTCATCACCTGTTTGACCATCTGGTCGAGCCGCGCATCCTCATTGACCATTAGCCAGATGCGACTCATCCGGCCATCGCCCACCGGCATGCAGAGAATCCCCTCAACGTTGTAGGCTCGCCGCGAGAACATGCCAACGACGTGCGACATCACCCCTGCATGGTTGTTGACGTCCAGCTCAAGAACCGTATGCGCCAGCGCCTTGTTTTCCGATCGATTTACTGAATTCATGTTCATCCTCCAATCATGTCTTTATTTGAGGCACCGGGCGCCACCATCGGCGACACCTGCTCGTGCATATCGATGCTGGCATGAATGAGCATCGGTCCCGGGGTAGATAAAGCCTTGGCCAGAGCAGCAACGGGATCCGCGGCGAGATCGAGATCGAGCGCCTGCCAGCCGAAACCTTCGGCCACCTTGATGAAATCCGGAACGCCCTTGAACTTCGAGGAAAAGACCCGCTCACCGTAAAAGAGCTTCTGTTGCTGGACCACGAGCCCCAAAGCCCGGTTGTTCATCAACACCACTTTGACGTTAACCCCCTCTTCAGCGGCCGTGGCAAATTCCTGCACATTCATCAGAATGCTGCCATCTCCGGTAAAACAGACCACTGTCCGATCCGGCTGGGCCAGTGCCGCGCCAATGGCCGCCGGCAGGCCGAAGCCCATGGTTCCCAGTCCACCCGAGGTCAGCCATTGACGTGGCCGACGCAGCGGATAGGCTTGCGCCACCCACATCTGGTGCTGACCAACATCGGTTGTTATTACCGCTTCATCATCAAGGCAATCCGCGACCGCCTTGATCAGCCCGTAGTGGGTACGTGGATTCTCGACACCCGGCATACGCAGAGGATGGTTTGTCTTGAGCTCGGCCACCTGCGATAGCCACGGCGTCCGCATTTTTGCTTCAAGCGAGGGCAAAAGCTTTTCCAGGGTCATCGCGACATCGCCCTGAATACCAACGTGAGCGGTCTTGATCTTGTCGAGCTCCGACGGATCGATATCGATGTGAATGATTTTGGCCTGCGGACAAAACGCCGCCACCTTGCCGGTCGCCCGGTCGTCGAAGCGCGCCCCGACGGCGATCAGCAGATCGCATTCGTGCATCGCCAGATTGGTGCAGCGCGCTCCGTGCATCCCGAGCATGCCCAGAGAAAGCGGGTGATCGACCGGCATCGCACCCAGCGCCATCAGCGTCATCACCGTCGGCAGGCTGGCCTTTTCCGCCAGTTCGACGGCCAGCGACGAAGCACCGGAATGAATCACCCCGCCGCCGAGATACAGAATCGGGCGTTCTGAAGCATTAATCATCGCCACCGCCTGCTGCACCAGATCGGCACAGGGTTCGGCATTGGCATCGGCTTTCCCAGGCGCGGGCCATTCACTGACCTCAACCGCTTGCAGCAGCACGTCCTTGGGAATATCAATAACCACCGGACCAGGGCGACCTGAGGCCGCCAGGCGGAACGCACGGGGAATGACATCGAGCAACTCCACCGCAGATCCGACGAGATAGTTGTGCTTGGTAATCGGGATGGTCAGACCGTAGGTATCGACCTCCTGGAAGGCATCGGTGCCAATCAGTGACGAGGCGACCTGACCGGTAATCGCCACCAGCGGAATCGAATCCAGCTTGGCATCGGCAATGGCGGTCAGCAGATTGGTCGCACCGGGGCCGGACGACGCCACGCACACGGCCACTTCGCCGGTCACTCGGGCGATCCCCTGGGCGATGAAGCCGCCTCCCTGCTCATGCCGGGCCAGCACATTCTCAATCAGCGTCGATTGCGACAGGGCATCGTAGAATGGCAAGATCGGGCCACCGGGAACACCGGCGACACGTCGAACACCTTGCCGCTCAAGCAGGCGCACAACGATCTGTGCACCGTTCAGCGTTTCGGTCTGTTTGCTGACCATGGGTATCTCCTTCAAGAACTGCGGTTAGCGGCTTCGCCGGTGGGTGGTTAAAAACAAAAACCCCCGCTCGGTTTGCACCGGCGGGGGTTTGGAATTTTGTGTCGTTTTACGTTTCGACTTATTTTCTCCGGGCCCTCGACGGTGCGATCGGTACTACGCTAATAACGTTTACTACGCGTACTACCGATACAACACCGTTCTTAATGATGAGCGCCAGCGTCGCGATCGCCAGAGCGATCAGCAGTCCGAGAGCGTTTGCATCAAAAGAAGGCATGGGTTTCAGTCAAAAACAATATCGTGAAAAGTGATTAGAAACGAGTTCTGATAAAAAAACAACCATTAATTAATTATGGGTTTGGAGAACCGGGTTGCTCCATCGCCTGAACAGGAACTTGCGGCTCTCTTCGAGACCACCGAAAACCAGTGCCAGCGCGCCGATCAGCCACCAGACTTTAATAGAAAACGCCTGTGTGGCAAAAACCCAGTGACCTGCGGGAGAGTAGATAATCAACAGCAACAGACCGATTTCGACCGCCAATCCGAGTAGCAGGAGCCGGTTTTCCAGCACCGGGAAAGACCAGGCCGCGACACGGGGATGACGGCAGACGAACAGATTGACCATCTGCGAGCAGACGATTCCGGCCAGGCAAACGGTCGTCGCTTGCAGATAGAGCGGATCATTGATTGCCAGGGTCATGCCGAGATGCCACCCGGCGGCATGGAGGACGAAGAAAAAGGCCAGCAGCGACACCGCAGCCTGCAATGGACCCAGCCAGAGGTAGGCGCGGGCCAACAAAGGCCAGGACAACAGGCGCTCATCGGGGCGACGCGGCGGCTGACACATGACGGAAGGATCCGGCCGTTCGGCACCCAGCGCTAATGCCGGAAGCATGTCGGTTCCTAGATCAACAGCCAGAATCTGGATGATGGTCAGCGGCAGGGGAACACGGAACAGCACGTAAACCAGATAGGGAATCAGCTCGGGAACATTTGACGTCAGAATATAGGTCAGGAATTTGCGGATGTTCTCGTACACCGCGCGCCCTTCTTCGACGGCATCGACAATACTGGCAAAATTGTCGTCGAGCAGGATCATGTCGGCGGCCGACTTGGCCACATCGGTCCCGGCCAGCCCCATGGCAATCCCAATGTGCGCGGCCTTCAAGGCCGGTGCGTCATTAACCCCGTCGCCGGTCACGGCAACGATTTCCCCTTTGTTCTTGAAGGCATTGACCACCAGCATTTTCTGTTCAGCCGAAACTCGGGCGAAAATCACCTCCGGCCGATCGAGTGCTGTTTGCAGCTGGGAGCGGGTCATCTTGCGCAGCGACTCACCGAGGATGACACGCGGATGATCGCCCTGCACCAGACCGATCTCGCGGGCAATGGCCAGTGCTGTATGCGGATGATCCCCGGTGACCATCACTACCTTGATCCCGGCTGTCCGGCAACGAGCAATCGCCGCCGGAACCGCCGGCCGCGGTGGATCGTAAAGCCCAATCAGGCCGGACAGGCAAAACTGTTCCTCTCTCGGCGACTCGCCCGGTTGCAGACGCCGACAGGCAAAGGCCAGCACCCGCAATCCCGTATCAGCCATGCTTTGTTGCGCGAGGTACACACGGTCCTGCTCCGCCTTGTCCAGCGCGACACTGCCACCATCGTGCTCGACAGAATCGCACAGGGGCACGACGGACTCAGGCGCACCCTTGCAATAAAGCCAGCGTTCGCCGCCGACCTCGACGACCACCGACATCCGCCGTCGCTCGCTATCGAAGGGCAGCTCACCGGTGACCACGACGTCATCGAAGGTCGTTTTACTCAGAGCAAACTCGGTCAACGCCACCTCCATCGGGTCACCCAGCCAGACCCGCTGCGCATTGCGTACGCCGCGCTTGAGGCTGTGACAGCTTGCCGCGTTATGCAGCAGGTACTGCATGCCTTCCACCTCCATCGACGGCGTGTCATCTTGTATCTGCTGATTCTGAAAAACCTGGCGCACGAGCATCAGATTCTGAGTCAGCGTTCCGGTCTTGTCGCTGCAGATCACCGTCGTCGAACCCAGGGTTTCGACTGCCGGCAAATGACGAATCAGCGCATTGCGCGCTGCCATACGCTGCGTTGCCATGGCCAGCGACAGGGTCACCGTCGGTAACAACCCTTCTGGAACGTTGGCCACGATGATGCCGATGGCGAACATCAGGTTGGCCCAGAAGGGCAATCCAAGCCACGACCCGACGAGGAAGAAAAACACGCCCAGCGCGGTGGCAAATATCGCCACCAGTCGGGACAGGCGAGCAATTTCCAGTTGTAGATGCGAGGTCGTCTTCTCCGCCGACTGGGTGAGGTGGGCAATCTTGCCGAATTCGGTAGCCATCCCGGTGGCAAAGACAATCGCCCGACCGTCACCGGAAACCAGGGAGGTTCCCGCCAGAAGAACATTTTTCATCTCAAGCGCCGCCGGTTCGCTCACTTCCTCTGCGTTTTTAGCCACCGGCAAGGACTCGCCGGTAATCGTCGAGGCATTGACCCGAATCGCGTTACTCTCCGTCAAGCGGCAGTCGGCGGGCACGTTGTCGCCCGCTTCGAGCAGAATGATGTCGCCGGGAACCAGAAGTTCGCCCAGGATATTCGCCAGCTGTCCATCGCGAACGACCTTGACGTACTGCGGCAACAACTTGCGCAGCGCATCGATCGCCTTTTCCGCACGATATTCCTGCCAGTATGAAAACGTCCCGTTGATCAGAATCACGGCAACGATGGCCACGCCCAGCTGCCACATGCCTTCACCAGCGCTGCGCGACTCGGCAAAGAACGCCAGCCCCGCCGCGACCCACAGGATGATCGCGAAAAAATGCGTGAATTCGCGCAGAAAGCGCTTCCACTGGGCTTCTGCGCCGACTTCGTCAATATGGTTTGCGCCATACTCGGCCAGCCGTCGCGCCGCCTCCGTCGTCGTCAGCCCCTGCTCAGTGCTACCCAGACTTTTCAGAGCATCGGCAATCGATAGACTGGCAATATGCATGACATCCCCAATGGAAACCTACCTCACTTAAGCTTATACCTGACGCTTGGCTTTATCCATGAACCTCTTCCACCCAGTCTGGCAGGGCCTTTGCGGTGCCTTTTGGAGATTATTTAAGGATCAGGATGGGGCTCACGAGTGCTATAAAACACGATCACCGAAACGGCGAATTCGCAAGCTCAAGCCAGGTAAACGAAAAAAATGATAATAATAGTTTGCAATTATTCCAGCCACAGTGCATAGTACGGTCCAGCGATTTCAAGCATAGTGTTGTTTTTTGTTGGTTTAGTCTCCGCAGTTCTGCGACGCACTTCCCCCATTATCACCTCGCCGTCTTGATATTCGCCCAATACTCGGGGCTCCGCCCCGTCATTTTTTTCGGAGATTAAAGATATGGCAACAGGTACAGTTAAGTGGTTCAACGACGCTAAAGGTTTTGGTTTTATTACGCCTGACCAAGGTGGTGAAGATCTTTTCGCACACTTTTCCGCAATTCAGGGCAATGGTTTCAAGACCTTGAAGGAAGGCCAGAAAGTTACGTTTGACGTGACCACTGGTCAAAAAGGCCAACAAGCTGGCAACATTTTCCCAGCTTAATAGCTAGACGGAAGTCCGCGTGGTTATCCACGCGGCTGACCATTAAAAATGGCCCACGACAAGTCGGGCCATTTTTTCGTCTGTCGTTCTTTCAGACCCGGAAGTGACTAACGGCTTGGCGGGTTTCTGTGGCCAGCGACGCCAGCCGTTTTGCCGTCTCTGCGGATTCCCGTGTTGCTGAACTGTTCTTCTCTGACATTTGGGCAATATGCTCAACATTGGCAGCAATTTCGTTGCTTGCCACGCTTTGCTCCTTAAGTGCATCCGATATGGCATTTACTGCGCAAACCACGCGTTGCGTGGCAGTATCGATGCCCAGCATGGAGTCATTCGCCTTCTGCGCCATGTTCGTTCCTTGCTCGACGCGCGTCACCGCCTGCTGCATGTTATCCACCGCAGCCAGAGCGCTACTCTGAACATGGCCGATCATCTCGCTGATTTCAGTGGTCGCCTTGGCTGTGCGCTCAGCCAACTTGCGCACTTCGTCCGCCACCACGGCAAATCCACGCCCCTGTTCGCCGGCGCGAGCTGCCTCGATAGCAGCATTGAGGGCAAGTAAATTGGTCTGTTCGGCCACTTCCTTGATAACCTGAACGATGCTGGATATTTTCTGCGAGCTTTCGCCCATGGCCTGGATGGTTCCAGACGCATTGTCAACTGTCTGCGAAATAGACTTCATCTCGCTCACCATAGCTTCGATAACGCGGTTGCCATCCTGCGACATGCTCCCGGTATCGGTCGTTACGCTATGGGCTTCGCGCGCGCTGTCAGAGACATGGTTAATCGAAACGGTCATTTCTTCCACCGCAGCAGCCATGGCGGAAGCGGATGAGCTTTGTTCCTCGGTTGCAGCGGCTACCGAGGCCGAACTTGCAGCCAGTTGCTGGGATGCCGAGGCAAGCTCTCCGGCATTTGCTCTTAATCCGCTTACCATGCCCCGCAAACTAGTCTGCATATCGCGGGTGGCGGCCATCAGACTGGAGTGATCACCAGGCAGAACCCGAATCTCGGCAGTTAGGTCGCCCTGAGCGATCCGTTCGACCACTGCTTTTACTTCGTTGGGCTCCCCACCGAGCGGTCCGGTAACGGAGCGGATAATCCTGACACTGATCACGCCACCAATCAACAGGGACAACACCACAAGCATGATGGAAATATTTCGTGCCTGCTCGTAGGACTCGCTGGCGGATTGACTCGCTGCGTTAACCAGTTCGGACTGAAACTTGCCGAAAGTTTGCAGGGAGGCCTGATAGGCGCCCAATATCGGCCGTAATTCCTGGTTTAAAAACTGCCGCGCCGCGTCGGCATTGCCGCTCTCAATCAGGGCGATCAGCTTTTCCTGACCGGCAATGTAACTCTCACGCTGGGACAGGATATCCGCCAACATCTCCTTCCCGCGCGGCAAGGTCACCAAGACTTTCAATTGCTCGATCTGGCTGCCAATCGCCTTGCGGCTCTCAAGGACACGTTCCTTCTGTTTAACCATATCCTCTCGCTGATTGGTCAGCATCATGTTGCGCAGTGAAATGGCGATCTGATTCGTGTTCTGGATGATGTCGTTAGTCATCTGCGCCTTGACCCAGCGATCCTTTGCGATCAAGCGGGTCAACTCGTCGAGTTGCGCAAGCCGGGCAATTCCGTTGCCAGCAATCAGAACAAGCAGCGCGATTACGATGGAAAAACCCAGAATTAAGCGTGTTTTAATAGTCATATTTCTTTTATTACTTTCAATTATTTATATCCGGATTTTTCGGTGCAACTCGTGTTTTGTAACGTAACGCCGGGCCCATTCTATAGTACAACCCTATCTGCACTGTTTTCGCGTAATGAGGCCGCTTCTCATCTCCTCACATAAGCATGCATCACTCCCTTCGGGTTGATCGATTTCAACCTGTCGGCAGCTATCAGACCCTGTCAATTTGCACCTCCTCCTCTTTTCTATCGCTGGAAAAATCATGAATCAGCTGCGGGAAGAACAGTCTTCTTTGGGTGCCGCTATAAACAGCGCACAGGATTGAATGCGTCCAGTCTCACGCGATACTCAACAGCGAGTACCTTCAACCATACGCAGAAAGCCGAAGCCGGATTCTCTTGCTCCGGCCGGCTGCACGCAGATCAGCAGCCCCACCGTTTGCGCTGATCGGCGCATGTCGGGAGGAAAGGCAGCGAACGGAACTGCGCGTTCGACGACGCTTCGAAGAAACCTTATTTCATCCTGCTGGTCAGCCTCATTCAGGACCTGGAAGCTATTGAGCGAACCATCAGGGGCGATCCGCACCATCACCACAGCCGTCTTGAGACCACGACTGCGTGGATCGTTGCGAACGTAGGCCGCGCTTTTGTTGAGTTTCTTGAGTAGCGAATCGAAATACATTTCCAAGCTGAAATCATTGATCGGTGGGCTGTTGGGGATGCGCTCGACGAGTTCAAACTCTTCCTTGCTCTTCCCCGGATTACGCTCCACTGCAATCATGCGGGCCTGGGCCAGCGCACGCTGCGCGAGGCTTGGCCTCTTCTTGGCCTGCTCGTCCAGCTCGCTCAGAAAACGATTCATTTCGTTTTTTTGCGCGACTGTCCACTGCGGCGTGTGCGGCCGCTGCGCTGCTCTCCGCGTCTGCGACGTAGCGGCGGCGGGAACCTCGCTGTGGATCTCCGCAGAGGGCGCGGGCAAGGCAGAGGGGCGCGGCGTCAACGAGGCCTCGAGCCGCGTAGCGTAACGTTGTGTCTCGGGCGGCGTCCGGGTCGGGAAAAACAAGACGAGGAGGTGCAATCCCAGCGAAACAGTGATTGCCACGAGAATCGAACGCTGGGCAGGAAGGTTTTCCGAAGGGGACATCGCCCTGATTGTATCCCAGGACTAAATGAGGGCTGGCCAAGCTGACAATAAAATCCATTCATCAGCCTATGGGGTGCATCGCCTTATCGCCAACGCTGGCTTCCCGACGACACCACCAGGCAGCTTCATTTTTCTGCTATTTAGCGAGGTCCTTCAATGGCAATTTCACCGAGCGCCATCGCCAGACAATCAATATCTTCTTCAGTGTTGTAGTAATGCAGCGAAATGCGGATCAACTCGCATTGCCCGATCTTGCGCAGAGCCAGCAGTGCATTCTCTTCGTAGGCAACACAGGCGATGATTCCACGCTCCGCCAATTTCATAACCGCTGTCTCGGCTGGAACGCCATGCACGTTTAATGGCACCGTCCCCATGACCCCGTGAGTCAGGTCATAAATTTCCACACCAGGAACCTCTTTTAGCGCTAGACGGGCAGTTTTTCCCAGGTACTGGTTGCGTTGGTAGATATTCTCCACACCGACGGACATGGCATAACGGATTGCCGTGGTCAATTCAACCAGCGAAGGGTACGGATAATCACCAAGGTGCAGGCGGTCAATAGTCTCCACTTCCGTATAACTTTGAGGACTGGTCCACAGAGCAGCCGGATAGCCAATGTAGGTTGGGCGAAGCTCCGGGATCAACGCCTCCCGCACATAGAGGAACCCAAGTCCTCGCGGACCCCGAAGCCATTTACGGGCGGTCCCGAACAAGAAGTCACAATTGAAAGCTTGCACGTCGATAGGCCGTTGCCCAACGGTCTGGGTGGCGTTAATGCAGTAGAGCGCATCGGAGTGCTCCCGCACCACCTGCCCGATTTCGGCGACGGGTTGAGGGACCCCGCAGAACATGGGCTGCATGGTGGACACCACCAGCCGGGTCTTGCGGTCTAGATAACGGCTGAAATCCTCCGGGCGGAGCAACAGGTCAGGCGCGGGAACGACGCGCAACTCCAGTCCTCTTTCCTTGCTTACCCGCAACAGACTCATGGCCACCGAGCGGTAAGCCAGTTCGGTCATGACGATGTTTTCGCCTGACCGCCAGTCCAGCCCGTTGGCAATCAGGTTGATGGAATAGCTGGCACTCTGCGTAATCGCAATCTCGGTCGCGCGGGCTCCAATCAGATCGGCCACCGCCGCTCGCGCACCTGCCATGATGCCCGGCTGATCCAGCCCAACCCACCCCTCGCGCCAAGCGCGTTCATGAATGGCTTTCACGGCGTCCAAAACCGGCCGCGCAGGAGGTGACATGCGGGCATTATTGACGTAGATGCGGTCTTGCGTAACACCTGTCTCTGAACGAATGCGCTCAAGGTCGATCATTGCTCACTCCGGTTAGTGCTAATCGATAATTGAATTTCTGGTTTTACAAATCCACTCGGGCAACCGATGCTCAATACAAACCAGACAAATTATCTTTTTATAGACAAACAGTCAAGTATCGATCAATAAATCGCCAGGATATAAAAAAGAGCACACTAGAAACGATCCTGCTAAAGGAACGCGACCGATCATGACAGCTCTGGAGAAACTGCGGCAAAGTCAGCTGATGGTCGAGTGACCCATACACAATGGAGTGGACGCACTCACACCTCGGCATGAAATACCCTCTCGGCGTCGATGTGATATCCTCCGCTCCCGCTAAAATATCACCGCCGGAATATCGGCTTAGCCCCGGACAAGCCAACCTGACTAACGTATTGGAACACCCCATGCGCGAACGCAACGCTTCACTGACCACCGACCAGAAGGCCCTCGCGGTCAACCTCGACAAATACAAATTCGGCACGATTGTGGAAATCGGCGCAGGTCAGGAAGTGGCGCGCCGGTTCTTTCAGGTCGGGGCCGCCGCCGGCACCATTGCCAAGACCATGTCGGCGTACGATATGGCGGTCAGCGACGATATCTACGGCCAGGTCGACCGCTATGTCAGCCGGGCGCGCGTGCTGCAGATGCTGGACAAGGAGTTCAGTCAGGTCGTGACCCGCCTCAGTGATGTCCGCCCGAAGAACACCACCTTCTTTGCCTACGCGGCGACCGTGACCGCGCGCAGTTTCAAGCAGAACAACGAATGCCACGGCTGGGTCGGCATCCGCCTGCAACTGCACCCTGGTGCCGAGCCGAGCGACATTGTCCTGCATGTACGCATGCTCGACCACGAAAACAGCCAGCAGTCCGATGCGCTGGGCATCCTCGGCGTGAATCTTATCCACGGCGCTTTCTTCTACCACCAGCATCCGGAATGGGTCGTCGAATCGCTGATTGACGGGCTCGATTCGGAGCGCATCGAGGTCGATCTGATCCATTTTTCAGGCCCTTACTTCGAAGAAGTGGAAAACCGCCTGATGAATCTGCACCTGATTCGCAGCAAGCTGACGCGGGCCATACTGTTCAACCCCACCGGCGAAGTCGTGGTCCCGGGCGAATTGCTCTACCGCAAGCCGGTCATGGTCATGCGCGGCCATTTCAAGCCGGTCACCTGTGTCAATGTGGACATGATGGCCTCAGGCCTAAAAGAGTTCAGCCAGCTCGACGCCGTCGACAACACCCAGATCGTTCCTCTGGCCGAAGTCACGATGAATTCACTGATCCGCAACGACAACGTTGATGACGCCGACTTCCTGGCGCGCATCGATCTGCTCGCCTCGCAGGGTTATACGGTGATGATCTCGGACTATCTGCGCTACTTCCGCCTGCGCGCCTATCTGCGCTGCTATACGCAAAAGCCGATCGGCATCGTTTTATCGGTGCGCGACTTTCATTACCTGTTTGACGAGAAATACTACGAAGGCCTGGAAGGCGGCATCCTCGAAGCTTTCGGCAAGCTCTTCCCGGACAACACCTACGTCTACGTTTACCCGTCGCGACCTCGGGGCACCGAGCCCTCAGCCGAAACCACCCTGGACAACGTGCAAGTCCCGGTCAATCTGGTGCACCTGCTCGACCACCTCAAGGTTAACCAAAAGATGCTGTCGGTCACCCCGCTCGATGACCGCCACATGCACATCGACGCCAGCGAAGTCCTGGCCGGCCTGCGCCACGGCCGTGGCGCCTGGGAGAATGACGTCCCTGAGGCCGTTGCCAAGCGCATTATTGAA
This sequence comes from Betaproteobacteria bacterium, assembly GCA_037139055.1. Taxonomy (GTDB): domain Bacteria; phylum Pseudomonadota; class Gammaproteobacteria; order Burkholderiales; family Rhodocyclaceae; genus Propionivibrio. Next base: position 11,855 of record JBAXHE010000054.1, read on the forward strand.
GGCCGGCTGATGGGCTTCGATACCGAATAGCCCGAGAAACGCCGGCAATCAACCGGCGGCTCTCCTGACTCGAATCAACCCAGCGCTTTTTCGACCACCTCAAACACGTCGCGTGACAAGCCCGACTGCTGCCGGAGTGACTCGAGCGCGGCCCGCGCATGTTGCTGACGTTCGGCAGAAAAGCGTTTCCAGCGATCGAAGCTGCGGGTCAGACGTGAAGCCACCTGCGGATTGATCGGATCGAGCACGGCGATCTGGCTGGCCAGGAAACGATAGCCGCTGCCGTCGCCGGCGTGGAAGTGGCGATGATTAGCGCCAAAACTGCGCAGCAAAGCGTACACCTTGTTCGGATTACGGATATCGAAAGCCGCATGACGGGTCAGGCCATCGACCCGATCCAGCGTACCGGGCAAACGGCTGCTCGACTGCACGGCCAACCACTTGTCGACCACCAGCGCTTCGTGCTGCCAGCGCGAGTAGAACGCGTCGAGCACCACCTCGCCCTCCGCTCCCGGCACATTGGCCAGCACCGACAAGGCGGCAAACTGGTCCGTCATATTGTCGGCACGGTCGAACTGCTGCCGCGCCAGCGCACGGTACTCCGCTGAATCCAGTTCGTTCAGATAGCCGAGGCAGAGGTTGCGCAGCCGCCGCTGTGCCGATTGCACGGTATCCGTCTGATACGGGGCGGTCGGAGCCAGCTGCTGGTAGCGGCGGGCAAACTCGCCCTCCAGACCGCTGGCTAGAAACCGCGCCAGGCCAGTGCGTGCGCTGTGCAGTGCTTCCGGATCGACTACCAGCATCTGCTCGGCCAGCGTTGCCTCACCTGGCAGGGTCAGCGCCTCGGCGATGAACGCCGGATCACCGGAACTGCACAGTACTTTTCGCGCGGCATCGAGCACGATTACAGGCCATTCGGGCGTTTCACCGCGTTCCAGGCGAATCACCGCCTGACGAATCAAGGCCCCGAAAAGCCGCTGACCAGCTTCCCATCGATTAAAGGGGTCACTGTCATGCGCCAGCAAATGGGCCAGTTCGGCGTCGCTGTAGGCAAAATCCAGCGCCACCGGGGCTGAAAAATTACGCAATAGCGACGGCACGGGAGTTGCCGGGATATTCTCGAAGACGAAGGTTTGCTCCAGCTCGGTGAGTTGACAGAGTTGCGTGCTAACACCGCCACCCAGATCCAAATCCGAGCCATCCGGCGCGATCAGCCCAACGGCCAGAGGAATCAGGTAAGGCGCCTTGTCCGGCTGACCCGGAGACGGCGCACAGCGCTGGCTCACCGTCAGTGCGTATGTCTGGGCCACCGCATCGTAGACACCCTGTGCCGTCACCTGCGGCGTACCGGCCTGACTGTACCAAGTCATGAACGGCGCAAAATCGAAACCCGAGGCTGCGGCCATGGCCGCGACGAAATCTTCGCAGGTCACCGCCTGTCCATCATGGCGTTCAAAATAGAGATCCATGCCGCGACGAAAAGCCGCCTTGCCGATCAGCGTATGAATCATGCGCACCACCTCGGCGCCCTTTTCATAGACTGTAGCGGTGTAGAAATTGTTGATTTCAAGATACGTCGAAGGCCGCACCGGATGCGCCATCGGCCCGCCGTCTTCCGGGAACTGGGCGGCGCGCAGACCGCGCACCTCGCGGATACGCGCCGTCTCGCGGCTGTGCGTATCGGCACCGAATTCCTGATCGCGGAAAACAGTCAACCCTTCTTTCAACGACAACTGGAACCAGTCGCGGCAGGTCACCCGGTTACCGGTCCAGTTGTGGAAATATTCGTGCGCGACGACGCGGTCAATGTTCTCGAAATCGACGTCGGTCGCCACATCAGAGCGCGCCAGAACATACTTGGTGTTGAAGATGTTGAGGCCCTTGTTCTCCATCGCCCCCATATTGAAATCGCCAACGGCAACGATCATGTAGTGATCGAGATCGCATTCCAGGCCGAAGGTCTGTTCATCCCAGCGCATCGATTTCTTCAGCGCGGCCATGGCATGCGCGCACTGGTCGAGCTTGCCCGGTTCGACGTAAATCGCCAACTGCACTTCGCGGCCCGACGTCGTGCGATAGGTGTCGCGCAGCACGTCGAGTTTTCCGGCGACCAGCGCAAAGAGGTAACACGGTTTCTTGAATGGGTCTTCCCAGGTGGCGTAATGGCGGCCATCCGCCTCGTCACCACTGCCCGCCGGATTACCATTGGAAAGCAGGAAGGGAAACGCCGCCTTGTCGGCATGTACGGTGACGGTGTAGCGCGCCATCACGTCCGGACGGTCGATAAACCAGGTGATGCGGCGAAAGCCCTGCGGCTCGCACTGGGTAAAGTAGCCGTCGCGGCTGCGGTAGAGGCCGGAAAGCTGGGTGTTCTTGTCCGGCTGGATACGCACGCGGGTTTCCAGAGTGAAACGTTCCGGCAATCCGTTCAGCACCATCTGGTTTTCGCTCAGGCTGTAAGCATCCGCAGAAAGTAATTGGCCATCGAGGCGAACCGACAGGGTTTCGAGCTCCTCGCCGTCGAGAACCAGCGGTTGATTGCCAGTCACTTCGGGATTGCGACCGCAACTCAAGGACGCGGTAACGACCGTGCATTGCGGGCGAATATCGACGTCCAGTTCAACCCGATCGACCCAAAAGGGTGGTGGCAGATAGTCCTTGAGGTGGACGGCGGCAGGGGATGTGTTTTGCATGGGGTGATGTGTTCCGGATGAAGATTAGTGGTCTAGCCGCGATGATAGCGGAGATGTCTGTCATGAGCATGCTGCGACGAACTTTTATCCCGCCTGACGGTCAATGAAGCACGGCTCAATGAGTCCCCCCTCAACCCCTAAGAACAGGATACCGACATGGCTACAACCGTCACCCGCAGTGGAACCCCGACCAACGTCAGCGGCAGTTTCCCGCAAAAAGGCCAGAAAGCCCCAGCCTTCAGCCTGGTCGGCAAGGATCTGGCTGACGTCACGCTCGACAGCTATTCAGGCAAACGCAAGGTACTGAATATTTTTCCGAGCATCGACACGCCAACCTGTGCGACCTCGGTGCGCAAGTTCAACGCCAGCGCCAACAGTCTGACGAACACCGTCGTGCTGTGCATTTCCGCCGACCTACCCTTCGCCCAGGCCCGCTTCTGCGGCGCTGAAGGACTGGACAACGTGGTCACACTGTCGACGATGCGTGGTCGCGAATTCCTCGAAAACTACGGCGTAGCTCTGGCCAGCGGCCCGGTGGCCGGCCTGGCCGCACGTGCAGTCGTCGTCCTCGACGAGAACAACACGGTGGTGCATAGCGAACTGGTTGCCGAGATCCGCAGCGAACCCAACTACGAAGCCGCCTTGCAGGCTCTGGCCTGATCAGCAGACCCGGCTAGTCCGTCATCCCCGCGAAGGCGGGGATGACGTATTTTGTATTTCTTTTTTTGTATTTCCTTCGCCACATAAAAACGAAGAGCACCCAAAATATGCCAAAACATAATTTTAGGTTGCTCAACCGACAGCGCTCGTTGATAATCATTGATCCCACTGAACCATTCATCCTCGACTGAAGGAGAAATCATGCTACGGAGAACGATTCTGGCTGCCGTCTCGGCCCTCATGCTGGTCAGTGGCGGCACCGCCATGGCCCAGACCTACCGTGCAGAATATCGCCTATCGACGGTTCTTGGCACCGCCTTCCCCTGGGGACAGGCAGGAGAACGCTGGGCTGCGCTGGTCAAGGAAAAAACCCAGGGACGAATCAACATCAAGCTCTACCCAGGCACCTCGCTGGTCGGCGGCGACCAGACGCGTGAATTCACCGCCATCCGCCAGGGCGTCATCGATCTGGCGATTGGTTCAACGATCAACTGGTCGCCGCAGATCAAAGAACTCAACCTCTTTGCCCTGCCCTTCCTGATGCCCGATTACAAGGCAATTGATGCGCTGACCCAGGGTGATGTCGGCAAACAGCTGTTCGGTGTTCTGGAAAAACGTGAAGTCATTCCGCTGGCCTGGGGTGAAAACGGCTTCCGCGAAATATCCAACTCCAAGCATGCCGTGAGTACTCCAGCACAGCTCAAAGGTTTGAAGCTGCGTGTCGTCGGTTCGCCGCTGTTCAACGAAACCTTCAGCGCCGCCGGCGCCAACCCGACCCAGATGAGCTGGGCCGACGCCCAGCCAGCGCTGGCTTCCGGCGCAGTCGACGGCCAGGAAAACCCCCTCTCGGTATTCGTTGCTGCCCGGCTCTCATCGGTCGGACAAAAGTACCTGACGCTCTGGCATTACGTCGCCGACCCGCTGATCTTTGTCGTCAACAAGGACGTCTGGGCCAGCTGGACACCAGCGGATCGCGAAGCCGTCCGTCAGGCGGCGCTGCAAGCGGCCAGCGAGAATGTTGAAAAAGCGCGTAAAGGAATTGCCGGCAATGACAACACGCTGCTCAAGCAAATCGAAGCTTCAGGCGTGACGGTAACGACCCTTACCCCGGAGCAGCGCAACGCCTTCGTCCAGGCGACCCGCCCGGTTTATGAAAAATGGTCGAAGACGATTGGTGCAGACCTGGTCAAGAAGGCTGAAACAGCCATTGCCAAGCGTTAAATGGAGGCCGATCAACCTTCCGACGGGAACAAACACCCGCACTCCAAGCTATCCACCCTCGAACGGCACTTGATGGCCGTTTCGATGGGTGCGCTGTGCACGCTGACGATGGTCAACGTGCTGGTTCGCTATTTCACCGACTGGTCGTTTGCCTTCACCGAAGAAATCTCTGTCGTGCTGATGGTCATCATGACCCTGGTCGGTGCTTCGCACGCCTTCGGCAGCAAGCATCATATCGCCATCGTTTTTTTCGTCGAGCGCAAGCCGAAACTGCGCAAAGCGGCAGGCCAGCTAGCGGCCGGCTGCTCGTTGTTGATGTTCACGCTGCTCGCCTGGTATGGCGCGCGCATGACCTGGGATGATTTTCAGTTTGAGGTCACCTCACCGTCCCTCGGTGTTCCGCAATGGTGGTATTCGATTTGGCTGCCACTGCTTTCGGTATTGATCGTGGTTCGCCTGATCGGCATTCTGCGCCGGGGAGAACGATGATGGATTGGCTGCTGTTCGGCATTTTTGTTTTTCTGATGATGGCTGGCGTTCCGCTCGCCGTGGCCATGGGCCTTGCCGGAACGGCGGTAGTCGCGGCCACCGGCATGGGCATGATGTCGCTGCCGACCAACGTCTATACCGGGATCGCCAAATATCCGCTGATGGCCATTCCGGTCTTTGTCATCGCCGGCCTGATTTTCGAGAAAGCCGGTGTCGCCGCGACCATCGTCCGTTTTGCTTCGGCCGTGGTCGGCCAGCGCTGCGGCAGCCTGGCCATCGTGGCGATCATGGTGGCGATGATTCTCGGCGGCATTTCCGGATCCGGCCCGGCCGACTCGGCCGCCGTCGGCGCCGTGATGCTGCCGTCAATGCTCAAGGCCGGCTATCCCCGCCAGTTCACTGCCGCGGTCATTGCTGCGGCGGGATCGACCGACATCCTGATTCCGCCGTCGATTGCCTTTGTCATTTACAGCCTGCTGGTTCCTCAAGCCTCGGTACCGGCTCTCTTCGCCGCCGGTATGATTCCCGGAATCCTTTCCGGGCTGACGCTGATGTTCGTCGCCTGGAGGCTTTCGATTCACCATGGCTTTGAATCGCAACCCGCCGAACCCCGTCCGCCTTTCTGGCAAAGTCTGAAGGAAGCCGGCTGGGGACTGGCCGCCCCGGTGATCATTCTCGGTGGCATGCGCAGCGGTTTCTTCACTCCGACCGAAGCCGCCGTAGTCGCGGTCTTTTACGGCGTTCTTGTCGGCAAGGTGATTTATCGCTCGCTCGACTGGAAAGACATCTATGTCGTTCTCGTTGAGTCTGCGGAAATTGCCTCGGTCATCCTCACCGTTGTCGCCCTGGCCAGCGTTTTTGCCTGGTCGAGCAGCACCCTGGGGACCTTTGACCATCTAGCCAATGCAATGCTCGGCACCGGCTTGCCGGAAATCGTCATGCTCATCAGCATCCAGTTCCTGCTGCTGATTGCCGGCATGTTCCTCGACGCCATCTCGATCTATTTTATTTTCCTGCCCCTGCTCATCCCGATTGCCATCCATTTCAACTGGGATCTCGTCTGGTTTGGCGTGGTCATCACCATGAACATGGCATTGGGGCAGTTCCACCCGCCGCTCGGCGTCAATCTGATGGTCACTTGCCGGATGGCCGGCGTCTCGATGGAGTCGACCATTCCCTGGGTCTTGTGGATGGTCGCGGCGATGGCTGGAACGATGTTCCTGGTCACCTTCATCCCCGAACTGGCGCTGTGGCTGCCGCGCACGCTGGGCTATCTGTAGGGATCGCAGAATAGCTTAAGAAACTGACTTGGGTGGCGGAGCTTTGGGCATAGTGCTGACCACCGCCAAAGTCAGCAGGGAAATTCCCGCCATCACCCAGATCAGCGTCGTAAAGCCCGCCTGTTTGACCACCGGCCCGATCAGCCAGACCGCCGCAGAGCTGGCGCCAAACGAGACGGTAAAGCGCATGCCGGAGACCCGTGAGCGCATGCTGTCGTCGACAAAGCGGACAATCATTGCATCGGTGAATGGAATGGCGCCGAAAATCGACGACATGATCGCGAACTGCAGCGCGTAGAAAACCCAGCCATCCGAATACGACGCGAGAATCAGCAAAGGTGCCTGCCAGATGATGACGCCGATATAGAGGGTCTTCAGCGAATGACGATCGATCAGGCGCCCGACAACCAACTGCATGAGCGAGGCGACGACATAGACGATGCTCAGCAACATCCCGAGCTGGGCCGGATCGTTCGATATGGTGGTGAAACGTTCGACCAGCATCTCATAGTTGCTGTTGGTGGAAAAATTGTACAGCAGCCCGCCGCTGGTTGCCGCCAGGGTCATGATGAAGAAGACGCGGGCCAGCGAATGCGTCGGCAATTGCACCTGGGTAGGTTTGCGCTTGGCCGGAGGCGCGGTCTCCTTTCCGGCGACAAGGGCAAAGACCAGTCCGCTGAGGATGCCGAAAACACCGGGAAGCGCAAAGGCCATTCGCCAGCCGAAATACTTGACCAGATAACCGGTCGCCACGGCCGCCAGGGCAACGCCCAGATTCCCGGCCAGACCATTGACACCGATGATCCATCCCGGACGCTGGGAATTCTGCACCAGCATGGGCACGCCCACCGGATGATAAATGGCGGCAAAACAACCCAGGCAGGCCAGCGCCAACGCCAGTTGCAAGGGCGAGTGGGTCAAGCTGACCAGAATCGCCGATGCACCGGTTCCGACAAAAAAGAGAATGATCATCGAGCGTCGCCCCCAATGATCGCCGAGCTTTCCCGCCGGCAATGAGCCCAGGCCGAAAAAGAAAAAGGCGGCGACGCTGTAGGGCATCAGGTCTTCCCAGCGCTCAATATTGAATTCCCGGGCGATACTCGTCACCGCCGTGGCAAAAATAAGCAGAAACATGTGGTCGAGCGCATGGCCCAGATTCAGCAGGTAGGAGGTCTGTCGGTTCATGAGCTAATGATGCCGTAAACCGTGCAGCAACGCCGGACTATCCGACGCATCAGCCGGATGGCGGGACTTTGATAACGGACAATGTGCAGTGGAGGAGACAGGCGTTGATTGGTTAAAAAAATCGCGGTCTGAGTTAACCCGGTTTTGACGGACGGTTAAACAGTTACACCCGTCTGCTGTTCG
>JBAXHE010000055.1:0-19063 GCA_037139055.1 Betaproteobacteria bacterium
ATTGACCTGATCTGGTTCGGCGTGCTGCTCGGCGTCAACATGCAGACCTCGTTCATGCACCCGCCCTTCGGCTTTGCGCTCTTCTTCCTGCGCTCGGTCGCACCGGCTTCGGTCAAAACCACCGATATCTACTGGGGCGCCATTCCCTTTGTTGTCATCCAGATCATCATGGTCGCGCTGGTGATCGTTTTCCCGCAAATGGTAACCTCAGGACTGGACGAGATGAGTACCGTCGACGTCGATTCGGTGCAAATGGTCATGCCGGAGACCGAGTACGACGACCCCTCGGAGCCGCCTTCGCTGAGCAGCGAACCGAACAAGGCCGGCAACCGGAAGTAGTGAGACCTCCACCGTGTTTGATCAACACCAATAAAAACGGGGGCAAAGCCCCCATTTTTATTTTCGGTCAGAAAGAACTCAGTTCTTGCGGCTGAACATGAACTTGGCGTATTCGCCTTCTGCCACACGGAACCAGAAATTCTGGTCGTCCATGAATTTCTTGTAATCGTCGTAGATTTTCTTGAAGTCCGGATACTTCGCCGAAGTCTCGGCGTAATATTCCATCGAGGCTTTGTAACTCGCCTCCATCACATCCTTCGGGAAGGGCAGGACCTTGGTGCCTGAAGCCAGCAGTTGCTTGAGCGCAGCCGGGTTTTTCGCATCGTAGCGCGAGTTCATCTCGGTATCGCACTCGGCACAGGCCGCTTCGAGCATGGCTTGGTATTCCTTCGGCAGCTCGGCCCACTTCTTCAGGTTGATGTAGGTCGAAATTTGCGGACCGCCTTCCCACCAGGCCGGATAGTAGTAGTACTTGGCCACTTTGTTGAAGCCCAGCTTTTGATCGTCATACGGCCCCACCCACTCGACCGCATCGATGGTGCCCTTTTCCAGAGCCGGATAGATGTCGCTACCGGCAATCTGTTGCGGCACGACACCCAGCTTGGACAGCACGGCACCGGCCAGACCGGCGACGCGCATCTTCAGCCCTTTGAAGTCAGCAACGCTCTTGATCTCCTTGCGATACCAGCCGCCCATCTGCACGCCGGTATTGCCGCTCGGGATTGAAATGAGATTGGACTTGGCAAAGAATTCGTTCATCAGTTTCTGGCCGTTGCCGTGCCGGTACCAGGCCTTGACCTGACGCGAGTTCATGCCAAACGGAATCGCTGTATCGATGCAGTAGGTCGGTTCTTTGCCGAAGTAATAGTAGGAACAGGTAAAACCGATTTCCACGGTACCGTCCTTGACCGCGTCATGAACACCCGCCCCAGGGACGATTTCGCCCGCCGCGAACAACTGAATCTGAAACTTGCCGCCGGACATCTCGGCAATTCGCTTGACCAGGAATTCGGCCGAACCATGCAGCGTATCGAGACTCTTCGGAAAGCTCGAGGCCATTCGCCACTTGATCGCAGGGGTGTTCTGGGCCATCGCGGGCAGAGCGACTGCGCCGGCGGCAAAACCGACACCGGCTTTTTTCAAAAAGGAACGTCTTTCCATAGTTTTTCTCCGAGTAATAAGAACCGATGTGCGGACAACTTGATGATTATAGCCAAAGCAGAAAGTGATTGACCTGCTTTTGCAGCCATGCTGCCTGGATTATACAAACGCCTGATCTGTACTGCCCACCCGACTCAATCGCTCAGCTTCCAGCCACCTTCATCTGCTCGACGAGGATAGATCCAAGCTGTTTTGAACCGCGCACCAGCACATCGCTGCCGACGGCCGCAACATTGCGGAACATGTCGCGCAGGTTACCGGCAATCGTCACCTCTTCAACGGCATGAACGATTTCCCCGTTCTCGACCCAATAGCCGGCGGCACCGCGGGAATAATCGCCATTGACGTAATTGACGCCCTGACCCAGCAACTCGGTCACCAGCAGACCGCAATTCATCTTTTTCAACAGCCCGTGAAAATCGTGCTTGCCCGGTTGCACAATCAGGTTGTGACAGCCGCCGGCGTTTCCGGTGGTCTGCATACCCAGCTTTCGCGCCGTATAGGCACTCAGGAAATAACCTTGCAGCACGCCATCGACAACCACCTCCCGATCGCGCGTGGCGACGCCGTCACTGTCAAAAAGACTGCTTGCCAAGCCTCCGGGCAAATGCGGCCGCTCGCTGATCTGAACTTTCTTTGAAAACACCCGTTTGCCAAGGCTATCAGCAAGAAATGTCGTCTTGCGGTACAGGCTGCCGCCACTGACTGAATGGATGAAACTCCCGATCAAGGAGGCGGCCAGCGGCGCTTCAAACAGCACCGGCACTTTGCAGGTCTTGATCTTGCGCGCCCCAAGCCGGGACAGCGCGCGCCGCGCGGCGTAATCGCCAATGGTCTCGGGCGAAGCGATATTCCTGGCATTACGCGATGTGGAATACCAGTCATCACGCTGCATGGAATCATCCTTGCCGGCGATCACCGAGCAGGAAAGATAATGCCGCGAGGTCGGATAACCGCCGATGAAGCCCAGGCTGTTGGCCGAAACGAACTGCCCTTCCTGAATCGAGACGGTCGCCCCCTCGGAATTGGTAATCTGCGGACTGACCGCAAACGCCGCCTGCTCACAGCGCCGGGCCAGCTCGATCGCGCCTTCGACCGAAAGCAGCCAGGGATGGTAGAGATCGAGATCAAGCGAGCTTTCCGCACGGGTGGCCAGCAGCGCCTTATCAGGCAAGCCGGCGCAGGGGTCGGAAGCGGTAAAGCGGGCGATATTCAGCGCCGCTTCGACGGTCTCGCGCAAGGCAGCCGAGGAAAAATCGGAGGTGCTGGCGTGCCCCTTCTGCTGACCGAGATATACCGTGACGCCGATGCCTTTGTCGCGATTGTATTCAATGGTTTCAACCTCGCCACAGCGAACCGTCACGCCCTGCCCGAAGCCTTCCGAAACATCGACCTCACAATCGCTGGCGCCTGATTTTCGGGCATGGGCAAGCACATCCTGGGCAAACTCCTGCAAGGTGGCAAAGGGATGGGCAAAACGTGATTCTGGAACAGCAGAAACCGGGGTTCGTGACATGAGATTACAATGCGCGGGTTGAAAGCCGTTATCATAGCAGTTCCTTGCTAAGCATCTGTTCCAGCTTACGCATCACCGACATAGCGCAATGAATCGTAAAGAATACCCATGAACACGCACGAAGAAGAAGATCTCCCCCTCTCAAAAACCAAGCGCAAGCAGGCGATGGATGAACTGCAGGACCTGGGGGAAGAACTCGTCACCCTATCGACCGATCGCATCAAGAAAATCACTATCCCGGAAAACCTTCGCGATGCCGTGCGCGAAGCCCAGCGCATGACGCGTCACGACGAAGCCCGGCGCCGGCAGATGCAGTACATCGGCAAGCTCATGCGCAGCGTTGAGGTCGAACCGATTCGTACCGCTCTGGCGCTGGTTCGCGGCGAGTCGGCCAGTGAAACAGCCAAACTGCATCGCCTCGAACAGTTGCGCACCAACCTGCTGGCGGACGAAAAAGTACTGCACGACGTTGCCACCCGCTACCCGTCTATCGATTTGCAACACCTGCGCTCGCTGCGCCGTGCGGCGATCAAAGAACATGAGCAGAACAAGCCACCGCGCAGCTATCGCGCCATTTTCCAGTTACTCAAGGATCTGGAAAACGAATCGCCAGAAGAATCCGACACGCCTGCGGAGTAATCTGCGCTGCACAGCACAGAAAAGCCTTCCGGGATTCTACGGAAGGCTTTTAACTGGACTCAGCAGTCCGGTAACGGCCAATTTCGAAAGTGCTTCCACCGTCTTCGAGTTCGACCGGCGCCAGTAGACGCCGCTCCCCCTCGACCGATAGTTCAAGACTTACGCGCACATCGAAACTATCTCGCGGCATCACCACACGCACGTCCCCGGCAGCACTTTCCTCGCGCAACCAGATCGCGGGGATCGCGCCGACTGCCGAAAAACCCGAGGTTCGCGGGCGCAGCTCGACGCTCAGTGCGTTTCTCGACAGGGCTTGTATACCAACACTGGCTTGCACCTCGGAATCCTTATTGACCCTCCTCACCACCCCGAGCACCCAGTTGTCTCCGCCTTCAGCCTGAATCGCCAGCAATGCTCCGATGCGCAGGCTATCGTCAAAGTCCACGACCCGGGCCCCAAAACCGCCGAGGCTGACGTTCTCGACCACCCAGCTTTCCGCCGTACGCTCTTTCCCGAAACGGGCCACGCCGCCGGAAAACACCGTAAAGCAATCGTCAAAGCCCTGCAGCACGGCAATCCGGGTCTTTACTGCATGCCGCCGATGCTCGCGAACTGCCGGTTCGGACGCCCAGTTCAGGGCCAGATGGCGAAGCACCGGAAGCAGCGCACTGGCCGGATAATCACCGCCGAGATTCAAGCCCTGCGGCACCTCACCCCGTTCGACAGCACCGATCAACGTGTTCAAGGGCTGAGCCGCCGCAGCGGCCGAAAAGAAGCGGATATTTGCGGCAAGGCGATCCGGATTGCGCGCCATGCGTATCGGCGGCGAACCACTCGCCGGATCGACCCAGTGCTGACTGCCCGGCAGGCACTCTGCGGAAAAAACAAAATCCGGGAGAAAATGCGCAATGATTCGGTCAGCCAGCTCGATTTCGAGCGGCATCAGGGTATCCATCGATGCAGAATAAAAGCACAGCACTTGCAGATACTGCTGGGACACGCTGGTCAGACCGGACTGCGCCGGATAAAGCTGCACCGGAGTTTGCGCAACCCCCGCCACGTCGGCGGCCAGGTAAGCCTGACCCAGCCCGCGCCAGAGATCTTCGCCAACAGGACCGTAACGATACTCGACCCATTTCAGCTGGGTCGCCCGTGCCGCCAGCAAGCGCGCTGACGCCAGCGGAAGAAAAGATTGGAGTGCCACGCTGCCCTTGCTTTTTGGCTCAAGCCGGGCGCGCTCAATACATCGTGCATAGAGACTCGAGACCTCGCCCCAATAGTTGTAGCACAGGGACCACACCCGACGTTCCTCACTTTTCGACAAACGCGTCGCGTGCAGGTAGTCCCGAGTCAATTGGCGAATGCTCTGCTGAACTGCCTCATCGAGCTGCCGAAGCACGTCGAAGAAATGATCAAGGCGGAAATCGCCGACCCCTTGCAGCGATTCAAACCAACCATACACCTCGTCCACGGCTTTCAGCGGATGATCCAGCGCAAGCTCGGAAATCACCCGCTTCAATTCCTTGGCATCACCCAGGGGATGCTCAGGGCGCGACGAGAACAACTTCAGGATCATGGCACCCGTCCTTCATTCCCGGCCACTGGGGAGAGTTGTGTAATGGGCCGATAGTAGCGACTGAGAAATAAAGCTGCAAGTCGGATATTTCAGTTGCTGAAACGGCTGATACAATGGCGCAGACGCCCACCTTTTAGGCAATGCATGAAACCGTATCTTGACCTGATGCGCCACGTCTTCGAACATGGCACCCCCAAAGCAGACCGCACCGGAACCGGCACCCGCTCGGTATTTGGCTGGCAAATGCGCTTCGACCTCAGCGCCGGTTTCCCGATGCTGACGACCAAGAAGCTGCATCTGCGCTCGATCGCCCACGAGCTTTTGTGGTTCCTGCAGGGCGACACCAACATCGCTTACCTCAAGGAAAACGGCGTGCGCATCTGGGACGAATGGGCCGACGAGAACGGCGACCTCGGCCCGGTATATGGCCATCAGTGGCGCCACTGGAAGACCCCGGACGGCCGCGAGATCGACCAGATCACCCAGCTCGTCGAAGGTTTGAAGAAGAATCCCGACTCGCGTCGCCACATTGTTACTGCGTGGAACCCGAGCGATGTCGATAGCATGGCCTTGCCACCCTGCCACGCCTTCTTCCAACTCTATGTCGCGCCCGCCGCACCGAGCGAGGCCGACCAACGACCGAAGCTCTCCTGCCAGCTCTATCAGCGCAGCGCTGACATTTTCCTCGGCGTCCCCTTCAACATTGCCTCCTACGCCCTGCTGACGCTGATGCTGGCGCAGGTGTGCGGCTATCGCCCCGGGGATTTCGTGCACACCTTTGGTGACGCCCACCTCTACAGCAACCACCTTGACCAGGTGCAACTGCAGCTCGCGCGCGAAACCCGCCCGCTACCGACGATGCGCATCAATCCTGAGGTCAAGGACATTTTCGCCTTCCGTTTCGAGGATTTCACACTCGAAGGCTACGACCCGCACCCACACATTTCCGCCCCGGTCGCCGTCTAGGCCAACATCATCATGATTTCACTGATCGCCGCTGTAGCCCGAAACCGGGCGATCGGCAAAGACAACCAGCTGCTCTGGCACCTGCCGGAAGACATGCGGCATTTCCGTGAAACAACCCGCGGCAAGCCTGTAATCATGGGCCGCAAGACCTGGGAATCATTGCCCGAGGCTTTCCGCCCGCTGCCCGGACGACACAACATCGTGGTCAGCCGCAACCCGGAGTATCAAGCTCCCGGAGCCACACTCGTTGGCTCGCTCGAAGCAGCCATGCACTTGGCCAATGAAAACGAGGAAACCTTCATCATCGGTGGAGAAGAGCTCTATCGGCAGGCCATGCCTGTCGCGCAAAGACTCTACCTCACCGAGGTCGATCAGGATTTTGATGCAGATGCTTTCTTTCCTGAAGTATCGACAAAGAACTGGAAGGAAATATTCCGCGACCAGCAACACAGCGTATCCGGGCTGGCGTTCTCCTTCGTTACCTACCAGCGCTACTGACCGAAACAGTTTTCAGAACCACCTCCGTCACGCCTACCAATAGCTTGGCGCCCCGGGAACCCAACGCCTGCGGATGTCTTCGGCCAACTCGTCAAGCATGACATCCCAGTCCGGCGGTACGTAGCCAGTGCGCCTGGAGAATGCTGACCCGTCTAGACTCCTGTCACAAATAAAACTGTCATCGGGCACCACCGTCACCCCTCGATCCCCCAAGCGTTCATTGAGCGAGGTGAGCAATTCAAATTTTGAAATGGCGGGGGTCGCGAGATGCCACAATCCGGCAAGGGGATCTGCTCGTTTCACCAGCATCCCGACCACGCGGCCAATTTCCATTGCGGTCAAGCCCGACCAGATGGCCTGGCGATAGCCGGGCACTCTCTCTTTCCGTGACAAGAACCATTCGATGAGGCTTTTCCTGCACTCAAGCTCAAGTCCAATAAACGAGGTTCTCAAAACCAGCACATGCTCACCCTTAGGCTCCCCCAGAGCTTTACACCTCCCGTGCCAATCGCTGCAGTCTGTCAAGTCCTGTTCGCTATAGAACCCTTTTTGTCCGGAAAAAACACAATCCGTTGAGAAATGCAGAAGTTTTATCGAGCGCACAGCGCACAATTCTGCCAGCAAGTGTGGAAACAAGGTATTGGCTTCAAGGCTGGCAAAAGGATCGGTAGCAAGATCGCGTTTGACTAGACCAACGGCATTGACGACCCAATCGGGACGAAACCCATCGAGTGCAGAGGCAACCGCTTTTTTATCTCCTGCAGCAACAAAGTTAATAACCTGTGCACTGGAAAACAGTCCTTGTGGCAAGTTCTGACCGGAACCGTGAAGAGTCAGGCACAACTCATGCTCATCTCTCAATGCCAGATAGATATGAGAACCAAGAATCCCATCCCCACCAAAAACAAGCACTCTGCTCATCACTTAACCTCAATCGCCTTGGGGGGCATTCCCGCGCAGTGATTCTCCCATGCTCGCATAATTCCTGTTTCGAAATTGCGTAGCCATTTCGCAGGATGAGAAAGGGAATCTCTGAATTGGACTGTTTCAATTTGCCGTGCTAACGCCCGAAGCCGATCTAGGTCAGACAGCAATTCCTGAGCAAGCGATTCATACTGCGCCAGATTGTAAGTAATCAGTTCATCCTGACCTGCCGCATGCAAGAGACTGGCGGCCACCCGCTGCATGAATGCCATACCGACACAAGTCAGCACAGGAACACACGCCGCAAGAGCATCGGAAGTTGTCGTCCCACCATTACATTGGGGAGTATCCAAAGCAAGATCGGCCAGTTGAAGACGTTTTAAATGTTCGTCATGGTGAACCTTCGGCGCAAAGATCAGCCTTTCAGCATCTACGCCGTGGAGCAATGCCGATGCTCGTAAAGCTCCTTTAGCCTCTGAAGGCCCATCGAGCAACCAGAGTACCGCGCGCTCATTCTCTGACAGCAATCTCATCCAGACGGCAAACACCCCGGGGTCAATTTTGTAATGGCTATGCATCGCCGCTAGCACGATAGCATTAGCCGGCAAGCCTTGCTCCTCTCGATTCCCCTTCGCAACCAGAGTCCTATTGGTGTAAGTTCCAGGCCAGAGACCACCGGATAGGCGAATCACCGTTTCAGTGAAATGAACATCCATCTCAAACGGCAGGGAAACGTCATCCGCGACCACATAATCAATCCAGGAAGAACCAGTCGTTGCCAGATATCCCATCCATGCCACTTGAACGGGCGCTGGACGCCTGGCCAAAATGCCGGGACGAGATTGTTCCAGGTAGCCCACCATATCCACCAGAACGTCGATCGAATCTGCAGCTATTCGACGAGCGGCAGCATCATCATCCATCCCGGCCAGATCGACGAATTCGTCGCAACTGGCAATAATTTTTCGCCGCTGCTCACTTTCATCAGACGCCCCGATTGAATAGGCAGTCACCTCGAAGCGACTGCGATCATGCCAGGAAAACAAATCACCCAGCAGCAGAGCCACTGGATGGTAACGAAAATCTGCTGAGAGGTAGCCAAGTCGAATGCGTGAGCTCCCGGCACCGGAGGCCGTATAAAACGGAGTTTGAACTGTATTTACCAGCAAGGTTTCAACGCCGGAAGCAATCTGTCTCGCCAATTTCAACTGTAAGTCCGGAGCCACCCCCATCGCCAACGCCCGAAAACCAAGCGCTCGCTCCGTTAACGCCGAGCCACTTTTCTCATTAATCAACTCAGAAAATCGGCCAACAAAATGATCTCGCTCCTTCCAGTCGCATCGCTCGATTCGTTCGAAGTGACGCAGCAAGAATAATGCCCGGGCATCCAAACGGGGAGCAGCCAACGCTGCATCACCGTGCTCTTGCCAAAATATAGACTGCCGATAATCTTGCACCAGACCGGGTGCAAGATTGGCCGCATGGTTTAGTTGTGTCTGCGCCTCGGCAAACCGCTCAAGTTGTGCCAAGGCAAAGGCATAGTGCAACGCGACACGCGCATCACCTGGAGCAAGTCTTGCCGCCCGACAAAACACCTGTGACGCCTCAGTAAAGTCCTCAGCCGCCATCAGGGATTCGCCCAGGTTGAACTGAGCTTCAAGAGAATAGGGAAGTCTCGACACGACACTTCGGCTTAGCTTGACGGCTTCGTCTACACATCCCTTTGCCATAAGCAGGGCTCGTCGATTCTTGAAAGCCCCCGGATGATCTGGCACAAGTTTCAATGCCCGGCCATAGGCATCAAGGGCAGCGACATCCTCACCTTTTGCTTCACAGGAAACTCCTAGAGAAAACCAGGCCTCGTGGCTTTCTGGAAAAAGCTCGGTCGTTTCAAGACATATCGTGCAAGCGGTTGGCGCATCACCAAGATCAAGGCAGACTGCAGCCAGGGCGAAACGCGATTGAAGATGTTGGGAGTCGAGAGCAATGGCTTTCAGAAAAGCTTCTCTTGCCTCGCACAATTTCAGCATTTTATGGTGTGCTGCCCCAAGCAGAAACCAGCACAAGGCATCGTCTGGATCATGCTGCAAGAACTCTTCGAATGCAGCAGTAGCCTCGACGAAATTTCCTGCCGACAACGCGGCCTGTCCTCGCTCCAGCAACCCTGAATCTGCCACGCGGAAACTATTTTCCGAGCACGGCTGAACCGGAGATAGTCTTAGTCGGGAGCCCCGTTTCAATCGAGTACGAGATTCCAGCGCGTTCAGCTGAAGATCCGTAGAACGTTCCCGAAACAGAACCGGTACAACCCGTTCCGCAAACACCGCCCGTTCCAGAAAGAGTTGTTGAGGACAAACCATTTCCAGTGATCGTCCCATTTCCAGACACGGCAAACGTCGAGGCATTAATTGCCCCTTTCAAACTCGTATTGAAAGTGTTCGCGCCAAAATTAACGGTCAACGAAGCCGAGTTCAACGTCCCGGGCGCCCACGCACCGGTCTTCTCGGTCACAACTGATTTTGACAAAATAGTCGAGTAAGTTGCCGATCCCGAAATCGGCATGGGCGAAGTCGGAGCGCTAAAATCAGAAAACGAATTGCCCGAGGAGAAGATAGGCAATTGAGTGCTATCTGGCTGCGCAGGAGGCAATTGCGGACGCGAATCGGTACGGCGCGGCGCATTATTTCCCTGTACGCTTCCTGACTCACCGCTGGCCAGTAACACACACCCCATTGCATTGCACACTTCAACCAGGCCCTCACCCGTAGCAACGGTTAAATCATTTCCAGAAGCCCCCAAGCCCGCCGAATATTCCGTCCCACGAATTCCGATCGTGGCAACCGCCGTGGTTACCTGGTAATCATTCCGGCGCGTTCGCCCCACCCAACCCGTGATGGTGCGCAAACCGCCCTTGAGCAAGCTGAAGAAACCTTTTTCTTCCCCATCCGCCTTGCCAGAATACTGATAATTGTCGACGCGGAACTCGGTTTCAGGCTGCAGTGAAATCATCGCCCCGTCGGAGAAACGCACTTGGGCACGTCCCCCATCTCCTGTGCGGATAGTGTCACCGTTAGAAATTTCTGCACCTTTGGTCAGTGGTCGTTGCACGCCGGTCACATTGACCGCCGTAACGTTTCCAACGGCAAAATCGACATTGGCTGCGCTTCCTGCATAAGAGACCACCGGGAATGCTGCGGCCAATGCCATCAGCAGTGCCGGGTTGCGCAAACGGGATAGTAGATGTGATGACATGGCAATCTTCCTCACTCTCAAAAATCTCGGCGAACGGTTACCGAGGCCAGCGCACGGTGATATTTGTAAAGTTCTTCATTGGAATCGTTATTCGTCCAGGAAAGCTTTGGGGTAATTTTCCAGTACCGGGCTGGCATGTAGTTGGCACCCAAAGCAAGATCGAATTGCGCATCCTTGCGTTTCGTCTGGAACAAGGGGTCACTTGTTCCGTAGCGACGATACTCCATTGAGCTATTGGCAAAGAGCACCGTCTTTTCGTCGTAATTCATTTGCCCACCAAAGCGCATACCAAAACCGCCCAGACCCAGCCATGGCAGAGTCGCTTCACGCTGATACTCTTTAACCAGATAGGCGCTGGCATAAACCACCTCACCGCTACGATAGGCGTGAGCATACGCCGCCCCTGCGACCCAGCGGTCAGCGTCACGAATTTGTTGCGTCTGATAGCGCAAATCAGAGTATTGGCCAAAAACGCTGAACTGATTGCGCGCATCCATATTGTATTGCCACTGCCCGGACAGACCTGCCGCTGTGCGATACGTATTGCTGGAAAGTTGATACTGGTTGAACTGCCCATTCAACGAGAAAACATTTTTGTCCCGGGTAACCGCCACGCCAGCGAAAGCGTCGCCGACGATACTGTCAAACTGGCTCACATTCGAACCATAATTGTTGCGCAGGACACCCGATACGCCACCCACAACAGCCACATCACTGCTAATCGGCGTACGCACATTCATTCCGCCACCCATGGTGCCAAACCACGCTTCATTCGCCTTGCTTGAATTGGACAGAATAAAGGGCAAGACTCCGAGCCCGGGAATGGCCAGATCGACCGAATTCCGGTTAGGTCCGACGTTGACGTTCGTATCGTAACCCGCAGAACCTTCAATATAACCACGGATCGTGCTACGGGAAACGGCGTCGCCGCGATCCACCGCATCCAGGAAGCGGTTAATGATCGCCGAAACTTCAGGTGAAACCCCCTGTTTCTGCACGGACTCGAATTCCTGTTTGGCGGTTGCTGTTTCGCCTAGCGCCAGATAGGCCCGTGCGATCTCAACGCGTGCCCGCTGGTTGTTCGGCTGAATCGCCAGTACCCGCTCAAGAGCGAAAACGCAGCGGGTATTTTGTCCAGACTCAATCGCAGAAATCCCTAACAGCAGATCGAATTCAACATCTCCTGCGCGTTCTGCCTCGGCGGGATCAAGCAGCGCAAAGGCTTCACCGGCCTTACGTTGATCGAGGAGTGCTTTTGCCCGATCCGTGAGCTCATCGGCCATAGCCGTCTGCGACAGCAACGCCAAGAGCACTACTGCCATTGTTTTCCGGAATCTGTTTTTCTTCACGCTCACCCCCCCAGAATTATTGATTCCCAACGCCTAACGCCCCGCCGGGCCGGACACTGTCGCTCCCGGACTAGTCATTAATGGAGCCGTACTATACCCGGTTGCTGCCGACGTGGCTCCCTGCCCTGCTGATGCTGCTGGCAACTGTATCGGCGCCGTTACTGGCGGCAATTCTACAGGCTTTGGCACGGCAAACTCAGACGACAAATCTGCTCGTCCCACCCGTCCTCCGTCACGCTTGGGTGGACTATCTCGGTCCGGCACAAACACCGTCTCTCCCGGCGCTACCAGCGCACAACCCGCCGCGCTGCATACTTCAACCAAACCGCCAAACGTACTGACCGCAAGCCCGGCGTCGGTGAGGTTCGCAGAATAGTCGGTCCCACGTATGCCGATTGTCGCTACCGCTGCATCGACCTTGTACTGTTCTCTCTGATGTTTGCCGATCAGGCCGGTCAGTGTGCGAAACCCGCCCTTGAGCAGCGAGAAAAATCCTCGATCTTCCGCACTCGCCTTGCCGTTCTGTTCGGCAAAACGGAATTCATCAACCCGGAAGCGGGTGGCGGGCTGGAGTGACAGGTTGGCACCATCACGAAAGCGCAGCTGTACTCGCCCATCGGCCGTTTCAATGGTTTCACCAGCACCAAGCTCGCCTCCGCGAACAGTGGCCCGGGCCACACCGTCCTTGCCGACGATCTGTGCACTGCCACTGGCAAACATCACCGTTGCTGCGCCTTGCGCGAAGCAGGTGCCGGCCAGAAAAAAACAGACCATTGCCGCATATAAACGGTTTTTCATGAAGTTAAACACATCTCCTTCCTACGGTCATACCCGAACAAAGCTGTTTCACACGCCATACAACGACGATCGTATTACAAATGAAAACAATAAATTACGCCAGAAATAAATGTAACCACTCCACATTCTGCGGGTCAACAAAACACGGCGACCTGAGTCGCCGTGTTTCCGTTGGTGCAGAAAACCCAGGGATCAGCGCACGCAATCGACGTAATAAGTCGCCTTGCCGTCCACCACGTCCTTGACCAGCCCGTGAATATCCGTCTCGAAGCCGGGGAACTGCTCGTTGAAATGGCGGGCAAACTTGAGGTAGCGCACGATCGTCTCATTGAAGCGCTCGCCCGGAATCAGCAGCGGGATGCCCGGCGGGTAGGGCGTCAGCAAAATGCTGGTGATGCGGCCTTCGAGGTCGTCGATCGGCACGCGATCGATCTCGCGGTGCGCCATCTTGGCGAAGGCATCGGTCGGCCGCATCGCCGGAATCATGTCCGACAGATACATTTCGGTGGTCAGACGCGCCACGTCATTAACCGCATAAACGCCGTGGATCAGGTGGCACAGATCCTTCAGCCCCATGCGCTCATAGCACGGATACTTGGCGACAAATTCCGGAAGCACTTTCCACAAGGGCTGATTCTTGTCGTAGTCGTCCTTGAACTGCTGCAGCTCGGTAACCATGGTGTTCCAGCGGCCCTTGGTAATGCCGATGGTAAACATGATGAAGAATGAATACAGGCCGCACTTCTCGACGATAACGCCATGCTCAGCCAGATATTTGGTAACGATCGCCGCTGGGATGCCGAAATGGTCGGAAAAGTCGCCATCGACATCAAGGCCCGGAGTGATGATCGTCGCCTTGATCGGGTCGAGCATATTGAAACCATCCGACAGCTTGCCGAAACCGTGCCAGCGCTCACCCGGATTGAGCATCCAGGCTTCCCGCTCCTCGATGCCCTCTTCGGACAGATCGTCAGGCCCCCAGACCTTGAACCACCAATCGACGCCCCACTCCTCATCGACCTTGCGCATGGCGCGGCGAAAATCGAGGGCTTCTGCAATCGACTCCTCAACCAGTGCCTTCCCTGCCGGCGCCTCCATCATCGCCGCCGCCACATCGCACGAGGCAATGATGGCGTACTGCGGCGAAGTCGAGGTGTGCATCAGATAGGCCTCGTTGAAGATACTGCGATCGAGTTCGCGCTCTTCGGAATTTTGCACCAGAATCTGCGACGCCTGCGACAGACCGGCCAGCAACTTGTGCGTCGACTGCGTGGAGAAGACCATCGACTGCTTGCAGCGCGGACGGTCAGCACCAATGGCATGATAGTCGCCGTAGAAGTCGTGGAAAGCCGCATGCGGCAACCAGGCTTCGTCAAAATGCAATGTATCGATCTTGCCGTCGAGCATTTCCTTGATTTCCTCGACGTTGTAGAGAATGCCGTCGTAGGTGCTCTGGGTAATCGTCAGCACCCGCGGTTTGGCCTCGACGTCACGGGCAAACGGATGAGCGGCAATTTTTTTCTGGATGTTTTCCCAGAGGAATTCTTCTTTCGGGATCGGCCCGATGATGCCAAAGTGATTGCGCGTCGGCATCAGAAACACCGGGATCGCCCCGGTCATGATGATTGAATGCAGCACCGACTTGTGGCAGTTGCGGTCAACGATAACCACGTCGCCCGGCGCCACCGTCGAATTCCAGACGATTTTGTTCGACGTCGAGGTGCCGTTGGTAACGAAAAACAAATGGTCGGCATTGAAGATGCGCGCGGCATTGCGCTCCGAAGCGGCGACCGGCCCGGTGTGATCAAGCAATTGACCAAGCTCTTCCACCGCGTTGCAGACGTCGGCACGCAGCATGTTTTCGCCGAAGAACTGATGGAACATCTGCCCCACCGGCGACTTCAGGAAAGCTACACCGCCCGAATGCCCGGGGCAATGCCACGAATAGGAACCGTCCGACGCGTAGTGAGTCAGTGCGCGGAAGAACGGCGGCGGCACGCTCTTCAGATAGGTCTTGGCCTCGCGCACGACGTAGCGACCGATAAACTCTGGCGTATCTTCGAACATGTGAATGAAGCCGTGCAGTTCGCGCAGCACGTCGTTCGGAATATGCCGCGAGGTGCGCGTTTCGCCGTGCAGGAAGATCGGAATATCCTCGTTGCGGTAGCGGATTTCGGTGACAAAAGCGCGCAGCGAGGCGATAGTTTTTTCTGCCTCGCCGGTACTAAATTCCTCATCGTCAATCGACAGGATAAACGCCGAGGCGCGACTCTGCTGCTGCGCAAAGGAGGTCAGATCGCCGTAACCGGTCACGCCCAGCACTTCGAAACCTTCGGCCTCGATGGCTTCGGCGAGTGCGCGGATACCGAGACCCGAGGCATTCTCCGAACGGAAGTCCTCGTCGATGATGATGACCGGAAATTTAAAGTGCATAGTTCAATCCTTGGAAAGCAACAACCCACCGCAGCAGGCAGGAGAATAAAACAGTATTGATACGCTAATAGGTCAGATTTTCGGCAGAGTCACACCGACCTGCCCCTGATACTTGCCGCCGCGATCCTTGTACGAGGTTTCGCAGATTTCGTCAGACTCGAAGAACAGCACTTGGGCCACGCCTTCGTTGGCGTAGATCTTGGCCGGCAGGGGCGTGGTATTGGAAAATTCCAGCGTCACATAACCTTCCCACTCCGGCTCGAACGGCGTGACATTGACAATGATGCCGCAGCGAGCGTAGGTACTCTTGCCCAGACACACCGTCAGCACACTGCGCGGAATACGGAAGTACTCAACGGTACGCGCCAGGGCAAACGAATTCGGCGGGATGATGCAGAAGTCAGCATTCACTTCGACGAAGGAACTCGGATCAAAGTTTTTCGGATCAACGATGGTTGAATTAATATTGGTGAATAGCTTGAATTCGTTCGAACAGCGAATATCGTAGCCATAGCTCGACGTGCCGTAGGAAACAATCTTGCGGCCATCGATCTCGCGCACCTGAACCGGCTCGAAAGGCTCGATCATGCCGTGCTGCTCCGCCATGCGGCGGATCCATTTATCGGATTTGATAGACATCGCTGAAATCCTGGAAAGCGTTAATTAAAGGCGGGTATTTTACGGTTTACTGGGAGTTCTGGGGAATTGCTTTCCCTCCGTACGGTCAGAGTCCCTTTCACCGTCCGTTGAACAAAGCGGAATACCCCCGCCGATCGGCGTCCGATGCGCAGAATAAGTGCTCCTGATGAGTAGCTCAACCGGGGCGTGAAAAAAAAAGGTATAGTTTTCCGATTGATTTCACAGACAGCTCTTACCCACGTTGAGAGCAGAATAACGAGGAAGAAGCATGCTCAAGCTTGACTCCCACGCCTCAGGCCGTCATTTCCTGCACATTCCCGGCCCGAGCCCTGTCCCTTCGCGAATCCTGCGCGCCATCAGTTACCAGACCATTGATCATCGCGGACCGGAGTTCGGTCAGTTCGGGCTGAAAGTGCTGGCCGGTATCAAACAGATCTTTCAGACCGAGCACCCGGTGATCATTTATCCAGCATCCGGCACTGGCAGTTGGGAAGCGGCCCTGGTGAATACGCTGTCGCCGGGCGACCGGGTGCTAATGGTCGAGACCGGGCACTTTGCCAGCCTGTGGAAGAAGATGGCCGACAAGCTCGGGCTAAAAACCGAGTTCATAACCTTCCCCGGCATCGAGGGCTGGCGCAAGGGCGTCGATCCACAATGGCTCGAACAACACCTGAAGAATGACCGCACCCACCAGATCAAAGCCGTTTGCGTGGTGCAGAACGAAACCTCGACCGGCGTCACCTCGGATATCGCCGCCGTGCGCCGCGCCATCGATCGCGCCGGGCATCCCGCCCTGCTGATGGTCGATGCCGTTTCAGGGCTGGCCGCGAGCGACTACCGGCACGATGAATGGGGCGTCGACGTGACGATCAGCGGCTCACAAAAAGGCCTGATGCTGCCACCCGGACTCGGTTTCAATGCGATCTCGCCGAAAGCCCTGACGGCCAGCAAAACTGCCCGTCTGCCCAAAGCTTTCTGGGCCTGGGATGAAATTATCGAGATGAACAAGACCGGCTACTGGCCGACCACGCCGAGCACCAATCTGCTCTACGGACTGCACGAAGCCATTGAGATGATTCTGGGCGAAGGTCTGGATAAGGTCTTTGCCCGCCACCAGCGCCTGGGCGCGGCCTGCCGGGCGGCGATTGCTGCCTGGGGGCTGGAGAACCTGTGCCAGGACCCGGCGCTGTATTCACCGGTGTCGACGGCCGTCCTGCTGCCCGAACCCTACGACAGCGACGCCCTGCGCAAACTGATTCACACGCGCTACAACCTTTCCCTGGGAACCGGACTCGGCAAGCTGAAAGGCCGCGTCTATCGCATCGGCCATCTCGGCGACTGCAACGAACTCAGTCTGCTGGCCGCACTGAGCGGCTGTGAAATGGGCATGCAGGCGTTTGGCATCCCGCTCAAGGGAAGCGGCGTGGTCGCTGCGCAAGAGGTCTTGCGCTAGGCAGGAGTGGAACGATGCCCCGGCGAACCGGGGCATCATGACGTTCACGTGTTCGCTTACGTGTTCTGCACCACGATGTTCGGGAACTTGCCGGTCATGTCCTTGGCCCGCTCGGCGACCTTGACCGCCACGCGCCGGGCAATCGTCCGGTAGAGTTCGGCAGCACGCGAATCCGGAGCGCCGACCACGGTCGGCTTGCCAGCGTCGGCCATCTCGCGGATGGCGAGTTCCAGCGGCAGCGCACCCAGATATTCGGTGCTGAAGTCCTGACACATTTTTTCGCCACCACCGTGACCAAAAATGTGCTCTTCGTTACCACACTTCGAGCAGATATGGATGCTCATGTTTTCGACCAGACCGAGGATGGGAATGCCAACCTTCTCGAACATCTTGAGGCCCTTACGCGCATCGATCAGGGCGATATCCTGCGGCGTGGTGACGATCACTGCACCGGTCACCGGCACCTTCTGCGCCAGCGTCAGTTGCGTATCGCCGGTTCCCGGCGGCATATCGACGATCAGGTAATCGAGGTCATTCCAGTTGGTCTGGTTGAGCAATTGCTCCAGCGCCTGGGTGACCATCGGACCGCGCCAGACCATCGGCGAATCGACGTCAACCATGAAGCCGATCGACATGGTTTGCAGCCCGTAGGCGAGCAGAGGCTCCATCGACGTGCCGTCTTCGGTTTCCGGCTGACGGCCGGCCAGACCGAGCATCTGTGGAATCGACGGGCCATAGATATCGGCGTCGAGCAGGCCAACCGTCGCCCCTTCCTGCGCCAGTGCCAGCGCCAGATTGACCGCCGTCGTGCTCTTGCCGACGCCACCTTTGCCCGAAGCCACGGCAATGATATTTCTGACGCCAGCAAGCGGCTTCAGATTGCGCTGCACGGCGTGGGCGACGATCTTGAAGGCCACCCGGGCCTCGACCGTATTCACGCCAGGAATAGCCTTGAGCGCGGCGACCACGGCACTGCGAATCGGCTCGATCTGCGACTTCGCCGGATAGCCGAGTTCGATATCCAGAGACACTTTATCGCCTTCGACCTGAATGTTTTTCGCCGAGCGGCTCGACACGTAATCCTTCTGCGTATTCGCATCGACCAGCCCTGAGAGCACCGCGACTACGGCTTCCTTCGTTACAGCCATTGTTGACTCCTTGTTGAGATACCCGAGTAATTTTGTACAGTTTACCTGAAAACGGGCTAAACCGCCCGTTTCAGTGAAGGCTAACCTTTAGGTTATGCCGAAACTAAATCAGCTCAGGCCATTGAAGTTCGACAGCCTGACTAAGCCTGCACTTTGCTAGAATGTCGGCTTTGCCGCAAGCGGCACCCCTTAAGCCAACCAGAAACTCCGATTGCCGCCCATGACCCGAAAAATCCTCGTCACCTCCGCCCTGCCCTATGCCAACGGCGCCATTCATCTCGGTCATCTGGTCGAATACATTCAGACCGACATCTGGGTCCGCTTCCAGAAGATGCAGCCGAAGGACAAGGTCAGCGAGTGCTGGTACGTCTG
>JBAXHE010000056.1:0-18835 GCA_037139055.1 Betaproteobacteria bacterium
GTCTGGAAGGTACGCTCAACGCCCTCACCGGACGAAATCTTGCGGACGATAAAGCTGGAATTGAGACCACGGTTACGCTTGGCGATAACCACGCCTTCGTAAGCCTGCAGACGCTCGCGGGTACCTTCCTTCACTTTGACCTGAACGACAACGGTGTCGCCCGGGGCAAACGCGGGGATGGTCTTGCCCAGACGGGCTATTTCTTCTTGCTCAAGTATCGCTATCAGATTCATTTTTAAACTCCTTTATAGTTTCCTGACCGCATTGCTCCTGAAATTGCCCCAGGAGTTGCGTTTCCTCTTTCGACATCGAACGCCCCGCCAACAACTCGGGACGTCGCTGCCACGTCCGCCCCAGCGCCTGTTTCAGGCGCCAGCGACGAATCTGCTCGTGGTGTCCGGACAACAACACATCCGGCACCCGCTGACCTTGGTACTCCTCTGGCCGCGTATAGTGCGGGCAATCCAGCACGCCCGCGACAAACGAATCCTGTGTTGCCGATTCGGCGTCATTCAGGACGCCCGGCAACTGTCTGACAACGGCATCAAGCAGCGCCATTGCCGGAATTTCTCCGCCCGAAAGCACGAAATCCCCGATCGAAATTTCTTCATCGACACAGCGCTCGATCAAACGCTCGTCAATCCCTTCATAACGCCCACACAGCAGAATTAGCCCTTCGACTGCACCCTGCTCGACAAACTGCATCACTCGTTGATGCGTCAATGGCGCACCTTGTGGCGAGAGATACACCACCCGGCTCCTGGCCACTCCGGCTTTCGCCTGCCTGGCTCGGGTCGCGGCAATCGCCGCTTCCAGCGGCCCCGGCATCATCACCATTCCGGGCCCGCCACCGTAGGGCCGATCATCGACCGAGCGATGATTGTCCTCGGTGAAGTCGCGCGGATTCGTAAAACCCAGACTCCAGCGTCCTTCTTCCAGCGCCCGCCGGGTCACTCCCGACTGCGTCAGTGCTACAAACATCTCGGGAAACAGCGTTACCGCATCGGCAACAAAGCAGCTCCCTGCTTCCGACCCGACCGGATTCACCAGTCAGTTTCCCATTCCACGCGAACACACCGTGCCGTCAAGTCAACATCCAGCACCACGGTCGCCACAAACGGCAACAAACGTTCTGCACCTTCCCCATCGCCGACCCGCAATACATCGTTGGCCGACGTTTCGATCAGCCCGAGCACATGCCCGAGAAACTGATCATGGGTATTCAACACCTCCAGACCGATCAGATCGGCCCAGTAATATTCATCCTTGGCTGGCTGCGGCAAGTTCGACCGCGGCACACCAACCAGGATTCCTTTGGCGGTTTCAGAAGCATTGCGGTCCGGAAAGCACTCCAGCTCGGCGACCAATACTTCGCCATGCATTTTGCACCGGAGCACCCGCGTCTGTTGCCACAACGCCGGATCACTGCCATCCTTGCCAACCCACCAGTGCGACAGCTTCGCCCACACCAGAGGATCATCCGCAAAGGGAAATATCTTCACCTCACCGCGCAGACCATAAGGAGCCACAACCTTGCCGAGAACAACAATATCGGCAGGAGAACCCTTTACAGCAGACTCGGACAAAGTGCGCTTCAGTTCTGCAGTTAAACTGCAGCCTTGGCGGCGGCCTGCTTGACCAGACGAGCAGCAGTCAGCGACAGTTGCGCGCCCTGTTGCAGCCAGTAAGCCAGACGATCAGCGGAAACGCGCAGACCTTCTTCTTTTTCCGTTGCAATCGGATTGTAAAAACCAATCCGCTCAATAAAGCGGCCATCACGACGGGTGCGCGAATCAGCAACCACCATATTGTAGAAAGGACGCTTTTTCGCGCCACCGCGAGCCAGACGAATAACAACCATAGGATTTATTCCGAATTCAGAAAAAGGGCGAAATTATAACAAGAAAGCACGAAAAAACAAGCTGATATTTCATTCACTCCTATTTGGCGCCTGAATTCACGTCTTTCGGGTCATTGAAAATCGGTGGAAAGAAAGTCACAAATGCGCCCACCCCTGAGGCTATACTTGCGCTGCACTCCTGTCGAATACCCTTGTCACTTGCCTCGAGCACCATGAACGACTCGTTTTCCGGTTCAGAAAGAATCGCAGCCACTGCATTTTCTCAGGCCAGCATGCGCGCCATCCTGGTCTGGCTCGGCTCGCCTCCACCGCCCAATGCTGCGGACCAGTTAATGCCCCTGCATTGCCACCTGGCCGCGCTGCGAGCCAGCCAGATTTCGTCAGAACAGCGAGATGCGGTCATGGACAGCCTGTTTGTCCGCGCCATTTCGGTCATTTCAACCCTGATACCGACATTGTCCGTAGCAGCCCTTCCGATTCCTCGAAAAACCCGGCAACTTGTTCGCGGGCTACAGGATCTTCTGCTCGCCATTGCCGGCGATTTGCTGTTCACCCTCACCCCCCAAGGAGAGACGGGACCTTCCACTCCTCCGCCGCAAGCACCGAACGCCCTGGCCTTGTGGCGAAGCCTGCACGCCCTGTCCTTGCACCTGCTGATCAGCGACCTGGCAGCATCCCCCCCGGGCGTAGGTATCTGGCGCCAACTCCACCGGACTTTCGCCATTGCGCGCCAAGCAGGATTCGCTCGCAGTACGCCGAGAAAAGCCCACAACAGCCTGGAGGACGTCTACTATGCCGCGGTTCTCCTGGGCTGCGCCCAGCCGGCCTCGTTCACCTCGCAGGAGGTGATTTTTGTCTCAGCCTATCTTGAACTGTTCGCCGACCAGATCGACGCGATTGAGGATACCGACCCGACGGCGCCTGCATCATTCTGGATTGACCCTGAGCGCGACGCTCCAGCGACGGCCTGCGCCAGAAAGCCGCCTCCGCCGGACACCCCAGTCCAGTACTTTTCCTGCACCCAACTCGCCAAACTTTTAGAGAAACAGCACGCTGCACTGCATTCGGGGAGCACGCCAAAAAAATTGGGATTACCCGATTTTTCTGGAACGCCAGCGGGCATGGGTGTTCTGAACCGACTCATCAACCACTGGGGCGGACCGGCAAAACGCCGTTTCTCTCGTCGCCGTCAAAGCCACCGGGCAACCCTTGTTTCCGGACTGGAGCCGTTATGGTCAATCTTTCAGGCGAACGATGAAGCCGCTGCAGAGAGCTCGGCCTGGATGGTCACCAACGAGAGTCCGGACGGTTATGCCATCATGCACGTCGCGGGGAAGACCGGTCATATTTTTGTCGGCAACATTGCCGCCATCCGCATTGAACCCGGAAACAGCTGGCAAGTCTGCATTGTCCGCTGGGCCCTCTCTGAAAACCTGGAGCATCTGGAACTTGGCCTTCAGATCCTGGCCACCGAGGCGATACCGGCCAGCATTGCCTTGCCAGATCACGACAATCCGGCAATCCGCCTGCCCGCTTTGATTCTTCCAGAAGCTCCCCCGCACCGCTCAAGCGAAATGCTGGTGGTCCCCTCCGGAGTTCTGGACAACTACCAAGGAAGTATTGTTTTGATTATCGAAAAAGAAAACCTCGAAATCCGCGAAGTCCACAACCTCTCGCTCGACGAACAGAACAGCCTGATTGATGTTTTCTCCATTGAAAGCCAGCGCAATGCAGCCTGAGCCAACACCTCCGTCAAACCTCCTATGACCTTTCGCGCCTGCTACCTATCCTCCTGCATCAGCCTGATCACGCTGATCTTTCTTTGTCTGGCGTGGGAATTGCGCCTCGCGCCAATTCAGCCGAATGGCTCATGGCTGGTGCTCAAATGCCTCCCGCTATTAGCCCCGCTGTTTGGCATTCTGAATGGGCGCCGCTACACTTACCAGTGGTCATCGATGCTGATCCTGATCTATCTCATCGAAGGCAGTGTACGCGCCACCAGCGACTCGGGGGCAAGTCAATGGCTGGCTCTCGCTGAAATTGCTCTGTCCCTGATCTTCTTCATATCAGCCATCACCTATGTGCGCATGAGTCGCCAAAACCGCACCTCGTGACCCTCAGCAATAAAAAAGCCGCCCCCAACGGAGCGGCTTCTGATACCCACCAAAGAACGCGATTACGAGAGCTCGGCGAGTACCGTACTTGACGCCATAACCTTTTCGCCGATCACCACTTTGACCCGGGTATCGAGCGGCAGATAGAGATCAACGCGCGAACCGAAACGAATGAAACCGTAACGCTGACCAGCCGCCAACGGGGTTCCGGCATCGACGTAATTGAGGATACGACGGGCTACCAGACCAGCTATCTGGACACAGGTAATATCCCGCCCATCGGTCGTCTTCAGATGCAGGGCGCAGCGCTCGTTTTCCAGCGACGCCTTGTCGAGCGCGGCATTGAGAAAGCTGCCCGGCTTGTACCATTTTTGCTGCACGGTGCTGGCAATCGGCGAACGATTCGAATGCACGTTGAACACGTTCATGAACACACTGACCTTGAGCGCCCGGCGGTTCAGGTAAGGATCATCAGCTTCCTCGACAACCACAATACGCCCGTCGGCCGGAGCCACCACGCTCTTTGGACCACCAGCGACAACCCGCCCCGGATCGCGAAAGAACTGCACACAGAAGACAAATACAATCCAGAAGGGGACTGACAGGAAGCCGGCGGAGGAGGCCAATAAAGCCATCACCAACGCGCCGGCAATAAACGGCCAGCCTTCCTTGGCAATAATCGGATGCGGATAATTCATTTAAACCCCAGTTAAATCTTTGGGCGGGTCAAACTGCGACACCGCCCAAAGCGAAGACGGGGCTAGGCGCGACGGGCGACGACAGTGCAACTGCACGGCGAGCCCAAGCAACAACGCCCCGACGAGCGACCCCAATCAGTTTTTGGTCTGATCGACGAGCTTGTTCTTCTTGATCCACGGCATCATGTCGCGCAACTTGGCGCCCACGACTTCGACCGGATGCTCGGCATTGAGGCGACGATTGGCGGTCATCGAAGGATAGTTGGTCTTGCCTTCCTGAATGAACATCTTGGCGTATTCACCGTTCTGAATACGCTTCAGTGCTGCACGCATGGCGTAACGCGACTCTTCGTTGATGACTTCCTTGCCGGTCACATACTCACCGTATTCGGCATTGTTCGAGACCGAGTAGTTCATGTTGGCAATGCCGCCTTCGTACATCAGGTCGACAATCAATTTGAGTTCATGCAGACACTCGAAGTAGGCCATCTCAGGCGCATAACCGGCTTCGACCAGGGTCTCGAAGCCCATTTTCACTAGTTCAACGCAACCGCCGCACAGCACAGCCTGTTCGCCGAACAGGTCGGTTTCAGTTTCTTCGCGGAAACTCGTTTCAATCACGCCGCCCTTGGTGCCGCCATTAGCCGCCGCATAGGAAAGCGCCAGATCCTTGGCTTTTTTGGAGGTATCCTGATGCACGGCGATCAGCGAAGGCACGCCGCCACCCTTGAGGTACTCGGAACGAACCGTATGACCCGGGCCTTTCGGAGCAACCATGATGACGTCCAGATCGGCGCGCGGCACCACCTGGTTGTAATGGATGTTAAAGCCGTGAGCAAAGGCCAGTGCGGCACCCTTCTTGATGTTCGGCTCGACATCGTTCTTGTAAACATCAGGAATGTTCTCGTCCGGCAACAGCATCATCACGACGTCAGCACCCTTGACGGCCTTGGCGACTTCCTCAACTTTGAGGCCGGCCTTCTCGACCTTGCTCCAGGAAGCACCGCCCTTGCGCAGGCCGACAGTGACCTTGACCCCGGAGTCGGTCAAATTCTGGGCGTGGGCATGGCCTTGCGAGCCGTAACCAACGATGGTGACCTTCTTGCCCTTGATCAGGGAGAGGTCGGCGTCCTTGTCGTAATAAACTTTCATGGTGATCCTTTCATCAAATAAACAGTGAGGAGAGAGGAGTCAGGAGTGAGGAGAGGAAGGATGCCACAGGACAGCTCCTAACTCCTCACCCCTCACTCTTCACTAAACTTTCAAAATACGGTCGCCACGGCCTATGCCGCTGACGCCGGTTCGTACGGTTTCGAGGATCAGATCCGCATCGATTGCCTGGATAAAGGAATCGAGTTTGGAACCGCTACCGGTGAGTTCGATGACGTAGGTCGACTCGGTAACGTCAATGATGCGTCCGCGGAAGATGTCCGCCATTCGCTTCATTTCCTCGCGGTCCTTGCCTGCAGCGCGGACCTTGATCAGCATCAGCTCGCGCTCGATATGCGCGGCCTCAGAAAGATCGACGACTTTTATGACGTCGATCAGCTTGTTCAGTTGCTTGGTAATCTGCTCGATCACTTCGTCGCTGCCGGAGGTCACGATGGTCAATCGGGACAGGGACTTATCTTCGGTCGGCGCCACGGTTAACGTTTCGATATTATAACCGCGAGCCGAAAACAGTCCTGACACCCGCGAAAGCGCCCCCGCTTCGTTTTCCAGAAGAATTGAAATTATGTGTCGCATGATATCGTTTCCTTACAGGTTTTCTGCGGCCAGAACCATTTCGGACAGCCCCTTGCCCGCAGCCACCATCGGGAACACATTGGCTTCCCGGGCGGTGCGAATATCAAGGAAGACCAGATCGTCCTTATGGTCAATAAAGGCCTTTTTCAATGCCGGCTCGACGTCTTCGGGTTTCTCCACGCGAATGCCGATGTGCCCATAGGCCTCGGCCAGTTTGACGAAGTCCGGAATCGAATCCATGTAGGTCTGTGAATAACGACGGCTATAGAACATCTCCTGCCACTGGCGAACCATGCCTAGATAACCATTGTTGAGCAGGATGATCTTGAGCGGCAGTCCGAATTGCTTGGCCGTCGACAGTTCCTGAATGCACATCTGTATCGAACCGTCGCCGGTGATGCAGGCCACCTGCATATCCGGGTTGGCTAACTGAGCTCCCATGGCGTAGGGCAGGCCGACGCCCATCGTTCCTGCGCCACCCGAGTTGATCCAGCGGCGAGGCTTCTCAAACTTGTAATACTGGGCCGCCCACATCTGGTGCTGACCGACGTCCGACGTCACGATGGCTTCACCACCCGTAATCTCCCACAGTTTCTCGATGACAAACTGCGGCATGATCTCGTCTTTCATCGTGTAATTCATGCACTGCTTGGCGCGCCAGCCTTCAATCTCTTTCCACCAGTCGGGGATCATCCCCACCCGGGTCTGTTCCGACTCGAGCAGCTTGATCATCTCCTCAAGCACGTCGGCGACATTGCCGACAATCGGCACATCGACGCGAACGCGTTTGGAAATCGACGACGGATCGATATCGACATGAATGATCTTGCGTGGGATCGAACTAAAGTCAGCCGGATTGCCGATCACCCGGTCGTCAAAACGTGCGCCAATGGCCAGCAGAACATCGCAATGCTGCATCGCCATATTGGCTTCAACGGTACCGTGCATCCCCGGCATACCCAGAAACTGTGGATCGCTCGCCGGATAGGCGCCCAAGCCCATCAGGGTATTGGTAATCGGAAATCCGAGCAAACGTGTCAGCTGGGTCAACTGTTCTGAAGCATTGGAAAGAACCACCCCTCCACCGGTATAGATCATCGGTCGCTTGGCACCCAGCAACAAATGCACGGCTTTTTTGATCTGCCCCAGATGCCCTTTGACAATGGGGTTATAGGAACGCATGCGGACTTCAGCGGGATACTCAAACTTGCACTTATCCGCCGTAATGTCCTTGGGAATATCCACCACGACCGGCCCCGGACGCCCGGTGCTGGCAATGTAAAAGGCTTTTTTGATGGTCATGGCGATGTCTCGCACATCCTTGATCAGGAAGTTGTGCTTGACGCAGGGACGGGTAATACCGACCGTATCGCACTCCTGAAAGGCATCCTGACCGATATAGGAGGTCGGCACCTGGCCGGAGATCACCACCAGCGGGATAGAGTCCATATACGCGGTGGCAATACCGGTCACGGCATTGGTTGCGCCCGGGCCCGAGGTCACCAGCGCCACGCCGACACTATTCGAAGAACGGGAGAAGGCATCGGCGGCATGTACTGCCGCCTGCTCATGGCGAACCAGGATATGCTTGATCGACTCCTGCTTGAACAGCTCGTCGTAGATGTGTAAAACCGACCCGCCCGGATAGCCGAATACATATTCGACCTTTTCTTCCTGCAGGCACCTGATTACAATCTCTGCACCGGTTATCATGGTCATCGTGTCGCCTACCCTGCCAAATATTTGAAAAAGCCTGTAACGTTATAGCCTTGGCCGCAATTGGTCAAGACCTCTCATTTAGCCCCTACCAAGGATTTTGATTCTGGCTAGCCCACGAGAACTGTCGGATTTTCTCATCGCCACAGAGCGTCGCGCCTTCAAGCAAGCGATGTTTGCCGTGCGTAACGAAGAGTCAGCTCTGGATATTGTGCAGGACTCGATGATGAAGCTCGCCGAAAAATACGGCGACCGCCCGGCCGAAGAACTGCCGATGCTTTTCCAGCGCATCATGCAGAACACGATTCGGGATTTCTATCGGCGCAGCAAGGTTCGCTCCTTGTGGACCACTCTGCTTTCTTCGTTTTCGTCCGGCGATGACGAAGACCGCGACCCGCTGGAAACCCTTGAGGTGGAATCCGGGTCCTACACCCCCAACACCCCGGACGGCCAATTACAGCAATCTCAAGTCCTTGAAATAATTGAAAAAGAAATTAAATTACTGCCGACACGTCAACGGGAAGCCTTTATCATGCGTTACTGGGAGGACATGGACGTTGCGGAGACCGCTTCTGCAATGGGCTGCTCAGAAGGCAGCGTAAAAACTCACTGCTCGCGTGCCACGCACACGCTGGCAGTGGCATTAAAAGCAAAAGGAATTACCCTATGAACGAACTTCAATTCGCCCACAAAGTCAGGCAGCACCTGAACCGGGGACTTTATGTCCTGAGCCCCGAAACCACCAGTCGCCTCGCCGCCGCCAGGCAAAACGCGCTAGCTCACCAAAAACAGATGGTCAGCCAATCGGTTCTAGCCAGCGCCGGAAGTTTCGTTCAATTTCATCTGGAGAACCTGCGCTTAAAACAGCTTCTCGTTTCGCTGGCCCTGCTCCTTTCCATCGTCAGCGCCGCCTTCTGGACGGCGGATTACCGAATTGCCGAGTTGACCGCCATCGACAGTGCTTTACTCGCCGATGAATTACCCATTGGTGCATTTACCGATAAAGGCTTTGCTGCATGGTTAAAGCACGCCTCTTCGGAATAATTTTCAGCATCATTCTGGCAAGCACGGGCTGGGCGGCAACGACCAGCCCGTCACTCATTGCCACACCGCCGCAGCCCAAGTGGAGTGAGTTGACCGTCACGCAGAAAATCGTTCTGGCGCCCTTGAGTGACGACTGGGATTCGCTGGAAAGCTACCGCCAAAAAAAATGGCTCAGCATTGTGACCCGCTTCCCGGCCATGGCTCCCGAAGAACAACGCCGAATCCAGGGGCAAATGCAGGAATGGGGAAAACTGACCCCGGAGCAGCGAGAGCAGGCTCGTCAGAACTACAAGGCAGCCATTCAGCTGCCCAGCGAAAAGAAACAGGAACTCAAGCAGAAATGGGAAGAGTACTCCAGCCTTCCTGAAGCCGAGAAAGAGAAACTCAAGGAGCAGGCCTCCAGCAAACCGGCTCCCAAGCCGGGGCGGCCCAGCACTCCACCCGTACCTCTGGTCGCAGCGCCCGCGGCGGCTGTCCCACCGATTGCCGACACCGCCCCAGCCCTTTCCTCGGCAGCAGTCCCGCCCGTCAAGCATTGATTAGAGAAAGCAACGCCGGCAGCCCTCCCGGGATTCTTCGACGGCTAGCCGCGATGACCTACGAACTGCTCGTGCTGTCGGCCCTTCTTCTGGTGTGCCTGCTGCTTCCGCATATCGTGATCGGCGTTTTTGCCCATCGCGTGGCCACCGCCGTAGTTCTGTGGGGGCATTTTTTCATCGTTTTGCTGGTTTATTTTGTCTGGTTCTGGAGCCACGGCGGACAGACGCTGGCCATGAAAACCTGGCGCATTCGCTTGCTGACACGCGATGGGCAACCCGTCCGTCCAGCACAGGCCTTATTGCGTTATCTGCTGTGCTGGCCGAGTCTGGCTCTCGGGGGGATAGGCATTCTCTGGGCGATGGTCGACCGCAACGGGCAGTTTCTGCATGATCGAATCGCCGGTACACAACTGGTTAAAGCCTGACCGACGCACCCGCTCAGCGCCGCTCAACCCACCAGATCATTCCTGTCGCCGCGAGCATGAACAAGGCCGACGGCGCCATTGCGCTCAACACTGGCGACCAGCTGTTAATCGCCCCCAGATTGGAAAACAGCCCGTTGAGCATATGGAAAAAGACGCCGATCATGACGCCGGCGAAAATTTTCAGACTCACTCCACTGACCCGGTTATGGGTGTACCCGAAAGGCATGGCCAGCGCCACCATGACCAGAGCCGCCAGGGGATAGATTATCTTCTTCCACAAGGCGATATCGTAACGCTGCGTCTTCTGGCTGTTCTCTTCCAGGTGCTTGACGTAGGCCGACAGGTGCAACAGGGACATGCGCTCGGGCGCTACCATCAACACCGCCAGAATGTCCGGATTGAGCGCCGACTGCCACTGCATATCCGGCATTTTCACCACTTCAGAGCGATCGCCCTTCAGGTTCGTTTGCACCACACTGCTGAGCAACCAGCGCGCCGGCGGGAGATAAACGCCCTCGGCCGCATCAGTGACTGAACGGAGTTTCCCACCTGAATCAAAATCATAGATACGAACCCCCTCCAGACGAGTATCAGGCAAAACGGTGCGAACGTTGATGAAACTGCGCTCATCCTTGACCCACAGTCCACTACGCAAATCCTGGCCCACAGTTTTTCCTCTTTCCTTGAGGCGCAATTGCTGTGCAGCACGCTCGCTGGGAGGGGCGACCAGTTCGCCGATCAGAAACGTAATGAACGCAAAAACCAGAGCGACCTGAAACAGGGTAGACAGCAAGCGTACGGTAGACATGCCGGAAGCCCGCAATACCGTAATTTCTGAATGCCGGGCCAGCGCAGAAAGCGCATAGAGCGTGCCGATGAGCACTGTAATTGGCATCAGCTCATAGATACGCCCGGGCATGCTCAAGGCGACAAACGCCAGAGCATGATGCAACTGATAATTCCCCTCGCCGACATTCTTGACTTCGCCGATCATGTCAAAGAAGCCAAACAGGGCAAGAAAACCGGCCAGCACCAGAAGAATCGACGCGGAGACTTCACGGGCCAAGTAACGACGATAGATCTTCATCGGAAAAACCGCGTAAAAGAGAGCACCGCAATCCGGCGATAAAAGAGGAGAGGCAGCAAACACAGCATGAACAAATGAATCCCCACGACACCAACAGCAAATGAAATCTTTCCGCTCGCCACCCAGGCCTGACTGATGGTCAGCAGGTTGCTATACAAGACGTAGGCAAAAATCGCCAAAAGCATATTGGCCGAACGTCCTGCGCGAGGATTAACAAACGACAGCGGTATCGCCAGCAAAGCCAGGACGATCGCTGAAATAGGCACGCCGACACGCCAAAGCAGTTCCGCCCGAAGGCCTGGCTGGTCGCTTTTCATCAGGGCTAGTGTAGGCATGCTGCTGCTGGTCCATTCAATGCCTCGGGCTTCCTTGGTTTCAATACGTATGGCATAACTGGCGTATTCGAGCACGCGAAACTCGGGCGACCCTGGCTCCACTTCGTAACGACGACCGTTCTCCAACACGATGAAGCGGTCTCCGTTTTTGGCAATCTCCTGATGACCGGTCGCCGCCATGGTGACCCCCAAGCGCTGATTCTGAAGAGAAGAGACAAAAACATTTTTGACGTAGCTTTCATCATCGGCAACCGCTTCGACGAAAACCACTTGGTCGCCACTCGAGGACTCCTGAAATGCGCCGGGTGAGGCCTGAGACGCATCCTTGCGCGAACTGATATTTCCACGATACTCGGCGCTTTTCGACAGAGCCCAGGGCGAGACGAACAAAGACAAGCCGGCAATGGCCACAACCAGGGGCAAGGTAAACACCATGACCGGTCGGATCCACGCCGACAGGGATAGTCCAGATGAAAACCATACAACCATCTCCGAATCACGATACATCCTCGAAAGTGTCAAGAGCACCGCGATGAACGCAGAAAGTGACAACAATGCCGAGATGTAATTCAGAGAAGAAAAGCCGAGAAGGGCGATCACCGCTTCCGGAGTGATCGAACCCTGTGCCGCTTCCCCCAGAAGCCTGATAAGCTGCGTGGTCAAGAGAATGGCAAAAAGTGCAACAAAAACACCGGCTGCCGAGTGCGTAAACTCTCGCCGTGCGGCATGCTGGAAGATCATGTTTTGACTTTAAAGAAAAACTGCAGTGATAATCGGCTTTTGCAACGAAGCCGCGTTGTTTGAGGAGTTGGTCGTGAAATTTAGCATAAAAAGTGTAAGCCCGGATAAACAACGGTGCGCCTGTGCAGTAGTTGGCGTCTTTGAATCGCGTAAACTGACCCCAGCGGCCGAACTCATCGACCAGGCGTCCGGGGGCTATCTTTCCGCCATTATCCGCCGCGGAGACATGCATGGAAAGTCCGGCACCTCGCTTTTATTACATAATGTCCCGGCAATCCAATGCGAACGTGTTTTGCTGGTCGGACTCGGGAAGCAGAAAGATTTCAGCGAGAAAGAATTCACGGCCTCGATCCGCACGATGGTCAAAGCACTTAAGCAATCCGGCGCCGCCGATGCCACGCTCTTCCTTGCCGGGTTACCGGTCAGTGAACGTTCTCTGTCCTGGAAAATTCGCCAGGCCGCCGCCATCGCTCTGGAATCGGTTTATTGTTTTGATCAGTTCAAGAGCAAGAAACAGGATACCCCCGCCGCTCTCCGCAAAATAGTATTGGCCGTTGATTGCTCCGGAGATCTGCCACTGGCTGAAGAAGCCTTGGCCCAGGGGCTGGCCATCGCCGAGGGCGTCACCTTGGCCAGAAACCTCGGCAACCTGCCGGGCAATGTCTGCACCCCGACCTATCTGGCCGACACGGCGTTGAAACTGGCCAAAGCGCATACCATCGACTGCAAGGTCCTCGAACGTGCCGAGATGGAAAAGCTCGGCATGCATTCGCTGCTCTCGGTAGCCAAGGGATCGCACCAACCGCCCAAGCTGATCGTACTCAATTACCGCGGCGCCAAGGCCGGGAAAAACAGCAAGCCACTGGTCCTGGTCGGCAAAGGCATCACCTTTGATTCCGGCGGCATCTCACTCAAGCCGGGCGAGGGCATGGACGAAATGAAGTTCGACATGTGCGGTGCTGCCAGTGTGCTCGGAACACTCAAGGCCGTCGCGCAGATGAAACTGCCGATCAACCTCACGGTGATCGTCCCGACTACCGAAAACATGCCCGGCGGCTCGGCCAGCAAACCGGGCGACATTGTCTCGTCGATGTCCGGCCAAACCATCGAAATCCTCAACACCGACGCCGAAGGCCGCCTCATCCTGTGCGATGCACTAACCTACGCCGAACGCTTCGAACCTGAAACCGTCATCGACGTTGCGACACTCACCGGCGCTTGCGTGATCGCCCTCGGCCATGTCGCCACCGGCTTGTTCGCCAACGACGATGATTTGGCTAACGAACTGCTGAGCGCCGGGGACGAATCCCTCGACCGCGCCTGGCGCATGCCGCTGTGGGACGATTACCAGGATCTGCTGAAGAGCAATTTTGCTGACATGGCCAACATCGGCGGACGTGCAGCAGGAAGCGTTTCCGCTGCCTGCTTCCTTTCCCGCTTTACGAAAAGATTCAAGTGGGCGCACCTCGATATCGCCGGAACCGCATGGAAATCTGGGGCTGATAAGGGGGCAACGGGTCGCCCCGTGACGCTGCTCACCCACTTTCTGCTCAAACGCGCCGGGAAAATCAATTGACCCAAATTTTCTTCTACCACAACGCATCCAACCGCATTGCTGCAGCGGCGGCGTTGATCGGCAAGGCCGCCATGCAGAAAAAGGCCATGCTGGTCTATGCTCCGGACGCTGACATTGCCAGCGCCTTGAACCGCCAGTTGTGGACCCATCCGCCGACCGGATTTATCCCGCACGTTCAAGCTGACTCGCCCCTCGCCGCTGAAACCCCGGTGCTGATCACAGGAAATCTCGACGCACCACTGCAAAACGACCGTCTGGTCAATCTTTCCGCCGAGATTCCGCCCGGCTTTTCCAGCTTCACCAGTGTCATTGAAGTCGTTGGACAAAATGATGATGAACGCCTCGCCGGCCGCGAGCGCGTCAAGTTTTACAAGGACAGGGGCTACGAAATCAAGTACTTCGATCTCTCGGAGAAAGGCTGATGACCGACTCCCCCGCCACGCTCCCGCCTCGGCGCGAAGGCGAGGAGCATCCGGCAGCCAGCCCCCCCCGGGGATCGCGCCGACGCCGGGCATTTGTTGCCGAAGCAGAGCGTTTCACCGATACCACTGAACGCACAGCCGCTCCTGCGCCCTCACTCCTCCCGGCCGCTGAAGACGTAGATCTTCCCGTTCTGACCGAGGTAGTCTCGCCTGAAGCGGCGATGTCGGAAGACAAAACCGTGCACCTCGATGAAACGCAGATTTCGTTGCTGGCGTCGGTCATCACTCATACCATCGAGCAGCAACTGGCCCATGATCTGCCGGCATTGATTGAAAGCGCGCTGCACCATGCTGACGACACCCTGCGCGCCGGCATTGCGACATCCCTTGAAAACGCGCTACACGAGGTTCTCTCGCGATACAAGTAAGGTAATTTCCATGATATCCGGACGGGTTTCGCACCCCTGACCCGGCGAGTCGAACGGCAGCTTCAGCTGACCGCCCAGTGGTTTTACTCCGCATTTCCTCCCCTCATTCACGACTACCCCATCGGGTAGTTGGCGACGTCTCCTACTCTTGAGGGTAGGTCAGGACAAGTCTTTTTTCACTATGATCACGACGTTCCTTGAGCCAATAAGACCAAGAAATTTTTCGGCGGATCCGGTTTCCGTCGAACAAGGGAAAATTTCAGATCATTCAGAGGAAAAGGTCAATGAGCTACGTCCAAAAATCAGAAGCGGAGTTGGTTCTCGTCAATTCGAGTCGTGAATCGGCAGGTCTCTTCAAGAATTTTGTAGGTTACAAGATCGGCATTGTGCCGTTACCGGCTTTTTTGATTATCGCGACCATCGTTCTGTCGGCCAGCTATATTCAAGTCATCAAGGAAGGCAAGGCGGTGTCGGCTTTGCCGGCAGACATGCTGGGCGGCTTCGCGCTCATCATGGTCTTCGGCTGGGCACTCGGCGAAATTGGTTCCAGAATACCCGTACTCAAGGAAATCGGCGGCAGCGCGATACTTTCGCTGTTCGTTCCGTCGGCGATGCTGGCCTACGGCTATTTCAATCCGTCGATGAAAGCGGCCACGGTAGCGATCATGAAGACGTCGAACTTCCTGTATTTCTACATCTCTTGTCTCGTCGCGGGGAGCATGCTGGGCATGAACCGCACGATTCTGATCCAGGGCTTCCTGCGCATGTTCGTTCCACTCTTTGTCGGCACGCTTGCAGCTTCTGCGATTGGCATTTCGGTCGGGTTGCTGTTCGGATACTCGCCGTATCACACGTTCTTCTTCATTTTGATCCCGATCATGGGAGGAGGCATTGGCGAAGGCATCCTGCCGCTGTCTATGGGCTATGCAGAATTAGGCGTGCTCGGCAAGACACAAGGCGAATTGATCGCCATGCTGATCCCTGCTGCGCTGATCGGCAACGTGGTAGCGATCGTGCTGTCGGGTACGCTGGCTAGAATCGGCCGGAAACACAAGAAATATAGCGGCGACGGCCTGCTGGTTCGAACCGGCGATGACAACGATCTATTGAAAGAGATGCATGTTTCCAAGCCGATCGAAATCAAGGCGATGGGCGCTGGCATGTTGCTGGCGTGCACCTTCTGGATCCTCGGCGGTCTTCTTTCTCCGTATCTCGGAATCCCCGGTCCGATCCTGATGATTCTTTCAGCAGCAATCGCCAAACTGCTCAAGATCATTCCGACCGAGATGGAACAGGGCGCGGCGCAGATGTACAAGTTCATCGCCGGCAATCTCACGTATCCGCTGCTGGTCGGTCTCGGTATCCTTTACGTGCCGTGGAACGATCTGATCAGCGCCTTTACCTTCGGCTACTTCTGCATCTGTGTTTCTGCAGTCACAGCGATGGTGGGTTCAGGCTGGTTCGTCGGGTATCTGATGAACATGTATCAGGTGGAATCCGCCGTGGTGACCGCCTGCCACAGCGGCCTGGGCGGAACAGGGGACGTCGCGATCCTGTCGGCGGCCGACCGCATGGGGCTGATGCCGTTTGCCCAGATCTCGACACGGATTGGCGGCGCACTGATGGTGGTGATTGCTATTTTCGCCGTCAAGCTTTTTGCCTGAGTGTTTAGTGGTTTCTAAGAAACCTTTTCATCCTTGCGCAAGCCGGGATTTAATTTATCAAATCAGTAATGATGGGCTCGTCCGCCTAGAGTATTTGGCGGCCACCCGGATAATCGGAGAAAGCATCAATGGAACTGCATACCCACGCGGCCAACGCTGACCGCCTGCCCTTGTCCCTTCACGACCACGAACTGCTCGAGAACCCCTTGCTGAACAAGGGGACGGCGTTCACCCAGGAAGAACGTGACGCCTTCGGATTGAACGGCCTGCTTCCGCCGCACGTCTTCACCATGGACGAGCAGATCAGGCGCCGGATGGAGGCCCTGCGTGCATTGCCGACCGACTTCGACCGGCACGTTTTCATGCGCGAGTTGCAGGACACCAACGAAACGCTCTACTACGCGCTGCTCACCCGCAACATCGAAGAACTGCTGCCGATCATCTACACCCCCTCAGTCGGTCTCGGTTGCCAGCGCTTTAGCCGCGTTTACAAGCGTCCGCGCGGCCTCTTTTTGAGCCTATCGCACCAGAACAAGCTCGACGATATTTTCGCCAATCCGCGCTTCGACAATATCGAATGTATCGTCGTCACTGACGGCGAACGCATCCTTGGCCTCGGCGACCTCGGCGCAGGCGGAATGGGCATCCCGATCGGCAAGCTGGCCATTTACTCGGGTGCCGGCGGCATCGACCCGGCGACCACCCTGCCGATCACCCTCGACGTCGGCACCAACAACGCTGACCTGCTTGCCGACCCACTCTACATCGGCCTGCACCAGCAACGCACCACCGGCCAGAAATACGATGACTTTATCGAAGCCTTCGTCCAGGCGGTGATGAAGCGCTGGCCGAACGTCCTGCTGCAGTGGGAAGATTTCCACAAGAACAACGCCAGCCGCCTGCTCGAACGCTATCGCGACCGCCTGTGCTGCTTCAAC
Source organism: Betaproteobacteria bacterium (assembly GCA_037139055.1). Lineage (GTDB taxonomy): Bacteria > Pseudomonadota > Gammaproteobacteria > Burkholderiales > Rhodocyclaceae > Propionivibrio. The sequence continues at coordinate 17,335 of JBAXHE010000056.1, forward strand.
GACGACATCCAGGGCACCGCCTCGGTCACCACCGGCGCGCTGATGGCGGCTATCCATATTACCGGCGAGTCACTCAAGGACCAGCGCGTGGTCATCCTCGGCGGCGGTTCCGCTGGCATCGGCATTGCCGAACTGATCAAGCGGGCGATGGTTGAACAAGGACTAAGCGAAGATGAAGCGACCAAGCGTTTCTTCATCGTCGGCCGCCACGGTCTCGTCACTGACGCCACCGAAAACCTTGAGTCGTTCCAGAAAGCCTTTGTCCAGGACCGCAATGATCTGACCGATTGGCAACTCGACGACCCGCAGCAGATCGCGCTGCTCGACGTGGTGCGCAACGCCAAGCCGACCGTGCTTGTCGGCGTATCGGGTCAGCCGGGCGTGTTCACCGAAAGTATCATCAAGGAGATGGCCCGGCACGTCAAACGACCGATTGTCTTCCCGCTATCGAATCCGACCTCCTGCGTCGAGGCGGAACCGAAACTCGTGGTGGAATGGACGCAAGGCCGCGCCATCGTCGGGACCGGCAGCCCGTTCCAGCCGTTCGAGTACGAAGGCAAAACGCACACTTTTGCACAGACCAACAACTCGTACATCTTCCCGGGCGTGGGTCTGGCAACGTTGGCCGTCAGATCGCGCCGGGTGACCGACGGGATGTTCCTGGCTGCGGCCAAGGCGCTGGCCGAATTGTCGCCAGCCAGGACGCAGGCCGGTGCAACCTTGCTGCCGCCCCTCAACGAAATGCTCAAGGTCTCGCGCACCATTGCTGTGGCCGTGGCCAAGCAGGCGCGCGCCGAGGGGCTCACTGAGGCCTTCACTGATACGCAGATCGAATCCATGATCGACCACAAAATCTGGAGGCCGGAGTACAAGCACTATTCCTACGCACCACAAGCGGACGACAGTTTACTGGACTCATCCTATTGCTAGGCTGCAGCTGCGCAAGCGCAAGCTTCCATTGTAGGTTCCTGCTTTCCGCCGTCCTGGACTCGTCCGGACGGCGGTTTTTTTTGCGCAGTAACGCAACAGACGTTTTAGCCCATGACAGTAGACCAACAGGAAATGCCACACGAACCGGCTGGTAAAAAAACGATCGAAGCGGGCAACTTAAACACCGCACTACGCACTTCAGTTCAAGCCGCGGCTGAGCACCCCTATCCGGTATAATGGCGGGCTTTCCTCACCCACATACCCTGCACCCTATGGAACTCGCCAAGAGCTTTGAACCCGCTGATATCGAACGTCGCTGGTACCCCGACTGGGAGGCCAAAGGTTTCTTCGGCGCAGGCCTTGACACCGCCAACCCTGACGCCTTCTGCATCCTGTTGCCGCCGCCCAACGTCACCGGCACGCTGCACATGGGTCACGGCTTCAATCAGGCGATCATGGATGCGCTCACCCGCTACCACCGCATGCGCGGCGACAATACGCTGTGGCAGCCGGGGACCGATCACGCCGGCATCGCCACGCAGATCGTCGTCGAACGCCAGCTCGATGCCCA
>JBAXHE010000057.1:0-18318 GCA_037139055.1 Betaproteobacteria bacterium
CTTCTCTTTTCCGGACTTTCTGCAAGCCGCCGTCAGGCGGCGTGTCCGACCCGCATGGGGCGGAAAACGAAATGGCAGAAACAGACCTCACGCCGCTTTGTCGATGTCCGACGAAACTGAAAAAGATGACTCAAAAACCACTGGCACTGCTGCTCCTGACCATGCGCCCACCGCTACAGTGCTGAAGATGCTCGGCATGCTCAATGATCCCCATGGATGCCGCCGCACCATTCTCTTTCGCCAATTCTTCCAGCAGATCCTGCCGTTGTCCGAAGGTTAGCTTCTCAAACATCGCCTTCAGTTATTTCAGATCCCGTTACCTCATGTCACTGTCCAGACCACTACATCGATGCGGCAAGCTTGGCGACACTCAGGCTCAGGGCGTGAGCCCATCACTAATTAACGCGAACTGAGCCAACCCCCCCATGGACTTAATCGCCAAGCCTGTGGCATGATGGAATGCAAAGGGGCAATCATGGGCTTACGTTTCCACAGACGCATCAAACTCTTTCCCGGCGTGTGGTTCAATCTGAGCAAGTCGGGAATCAGTCCGTCAATCGGCGGCAAGGGGCTTACTGTCAACTTCAAGGACGGACGCACGAAAACAACTATTAGCCTACCTGGCACCGGGTTAAGCTACAGCGTGACTTCAACCACATCTAAGCCGGCGATATCGTCGTCAAGTAACGTTTGGTTATGGGTGCTGCTAGTTTTGATGGTCCCGCTAATTTTTGTTGTTCTCATAATATGATGGGAGCAAAAATGGGGTAGTTAAACTGGTTGCTCGGGAACCGTAAACATATATCTGATTGTGATTAGGCAAGGTCAGAAGGGTGTTTCACCGGGAAAAGTTGTCCAGCATCGTCTCAGCCAGTAACCGCTTGCGTTTGCTGTTCTCATTCACTCCATGAACAGCAAATATGTTCTTGGAAAGATCAGTTTCGACGTAATAATGGTAATGAACTTCCCCTTTCGTGGTTCTAAATGGATGACTGCTTGAATCGGGAGTGGTTCAGGGAATTACGTGAGGCCAAGGTCGTCATTGAGCAGTGGCGAGAGTTATACAAGTACGTTTCATACTGCCCCACCTCGCTATGTGCTTGAGAATTCGAAGGTTGCCTGTTCGGTGTTTGGTACGGCGAGGTGGCGATTCCTGGCTGTAACGCGCTCGACCAGAGTCGTGGCCACCGCTGTCTGAAGAATTTCACGATTGAACACCCATGGCCCATCGGCTAACGGATGCTGTGCCGCAATTTCACCGCGCTCGACAGCCAAGCGCAGGGTCCGCGGGCCTATTCCCAACTCCTTGGCGGCTTCGGTCAGGTTCATCCAAGGTTCGCTGTCACGTTGTTCGGCCCGATAGCACGGAATGTGGTGATAGCTGCGCAGCGCCGTAACCCGTTCCTGGGTCCAGCGGTTACCGCGCCCGGTTAGCAGTCCATTGCGATTGAGAACGCCGGCAATCAACCGATCCGAACATGTGTGCGCGAGCACGCGTACGGCCTCAAGCACCTCGGTGGAGGTCTGGGTACTGTTTTGACCACGGCGCCGTCGCGGCAGACGCACCTCTGTGTGGATGCCCCCTTTCCAGTGAATGATCAAGGTCACTTCGCCGACTTGAGCATCGACGTCAACGATGATGTCGCGAATCAATGTGCGAATGACGCGCTTCTTCAGCCGCGTATCGGTTTCTGGGTCATGCCACAGCGATTCCAGTTCAGCAGCCAGATCGGCGAATTCTTCGCGCGTGGGCGCAACTGTTGGCCCCAGGAGATCTCGATGCTGCTGAATCTGTGCTTCGATCTCGCGGACGCGCTGCAAGGACTGATTCCAGCGTCGTTCCAGTTCATCCGTGACCAGTCGATTCTCCGGATCGGCAGCATCGTATTGCTTCTGCGCACGGCGGGCGCTGTACTGGGCAGCCTCCAGCGCGCGCTGGAGCGCGGTCAAGACTTCGTCGACCTTGCGTGCCTGCTCTTCATGAGCCATGACCGCCGCCTCGATGGCTGCCGGCTGTACCACGCTCAGAACCTCCTTCGAAATCGCCTGATCCACAATCAAACCCGCAAAGCTGATACAGCGCGGTTCGCCATTATCCAGCCAACCACGGCGACAGCTATACCGCAACACGTCGTGGCAGTTCCCAGTGTAATGTACGACCAGCTTATGACCACAACGTCGGCAACGCAACAGGCCGGCCAAGAGCGCCACTCCCCGGTGTGCGGCACCACTGTGCTCGCACCGCACGGCATTCTCAGAAATGGTCGTCTGTAGGTCCTCAAACTCTTCCCAGCTGACATAGCCCTCGTGCGTTCCCGGGATGAATGAAAGCCACTGATTTCGGGGTTTCCGACGAATCGTCTGGCGTGCCTCGCCGCCATGGTACTGGGTAACATGTTCGGTCTTGCCGTAGGCATAAGTTCCACCATATGCGGGATTGGTCAGCATGCTATAGATCATGCCGTAGGAGGGGCGCTTCCAGCGTACCTCCTCATGAGCGTTGGTCACCGGAAGTTCTAGCCCGTGTTCGAGGAACCACAACAAGGTCTGTCGCACGCTCCCCAGTTCGCCGAGCTTTTGGAACACCAGTTCCACGGCTTCCTGGACACGCCGGTCGGGGTCCTTCTCCAGCCGCAGTTCACCCTTGCGATAGCCTACGGGACTCGTGACCAACAGTTCTCCTCGTCGCGCTTTCTCCCGGCGTGCCTCAACTGAACGCTGGCGCAACAGGTCCAATTCATACTCGTTGAGGCTGCCTTTGAGTCCAAGGAGCAGGCGATCATTGCTTTGCCGGGGCGCATACACCATCTCTTGATCGATCAAAACCGTATCGACGATACGACAGACCTCGACCAGTTGTTGCCATTCTCGACTATTCCGAGCAAAGCGCGAAACTTCGCGCGCCGCTACTGCCCCAACTTTACCGAGACAGACTTCAGCCACCATCCGTTCAAAGCCGCTGCGCACCACCAAACCTGCGGCCGAACGCCCGAGATCTTCGTCAACGACTTCGATGTCCCGCCAACCCAACTGCGCCAAGCGATCCCTCATCGCATATTGCAGCTTCTGGCTCTCGAGGTTGTGACTGACCTGGTAGGCCGAGGACTGGCGCACGTACAAAATCGCCTTGCGCGACAGATGCTGAGGCTTAAGCTTCTCACTCATCTCTGACCTCCTGCGTCGTCGGAGAAGCCAAACTGCGTTCGCTTTGTTCCCGCAGCATCTGCGCCAGCAACCGCACTGTCTGTTGCCGCACCTCCCACGGCAGATGGTCCCAGCGCGGCCCTTTGGAGCTCTGCTGAAACAAGGGAAGTTGGGTCGCCCCTCGGGGTCTCATCGGAATGTCCATCAGCACCACCTCCAGATAACAAGGAATCGTGCTGAATTTGTAGCATGGGGGAGTCGCCATCGGGCCGACACCGCAACGCGCATAGCGCCACCAACTCGCGCGCCCCTTCAATACTCACTCTGGGTGTTTGTGCCGTACGCATCTGGCAGCAGACGCCGATGTCGAACATCCACAACGGAACTTCAACACCGCGACCTTCCAGCAGTGGCTTCAATCCGCAGTGGGCCACCATCCGCCCATGATTCAGTCGTGTCCGATAAATCCAGACGACTCGACCAAACCATGGATGCCAAGGATAAAGAACTTCTCGGGATTCGGTACTATGGGTGTTCGATTGATAACTTGTACAACCACCGTCGGCCACACAGTTCCTTAGGCTACAAACCACCTGTTCAGATTCGGAAAGAACCGCAATAATATCGCGGTTCAACTCACAGGCTGAGTGGCAACAAAATTTCGACTCAGGTCACAATGCCATTGCCAAAAAATAGCTCATACCCTTCTAGCTTGAGTCCAGAAGGCAATTATTGCGTTGCAAACGGCACCAACCCCAGAAATCTAATACCCAAAATGGTTCGTGTCCCGCTGGCTAGCATCCCAAGGGTAATTACTGCGTGCAAAATTAATAAGACTACCTAATACTGAGAGATAAATTCGCTCAGTTTGATTGGCCTGACAACCACTAAAGAGAAAACAATGAAATTAATCGGGCTCACACTATCACTTTTATGCTTGGCATTACCGGCGGCACATGCACAGCCAGCAGAATCAAGTGGCCCAAGCTTTGACTGTGATAGAGCATCAAATCAAATTGAAGAAATGATTTGCTCTGATGACGAACTTTCTACTCTCGATGCTCAGCTTTCAAAAAAGTACCTAAGCCTGAGAGCAACAGGACCCAATCCAGAAAATCTCAGAACACATCAAAGAGCGTGGGCTTTAATTATTCGTAATGCATGTGATGATAGTGATTGTCTGCGGCGTGCATATAAAGACCGTATCCGATCTCTCTCATCCGGTGGAGCAGGAACAGCAGATCATGCAGCAATGGCTGAAGGTCCTGCTCCAAACGTATCCACAACTGGCAGTAAGCCAGTCGATCTTCTTGAAAAAGAATCTACTGAAGCTGCTACGGGATATCTCAAAGTGCCTCAATTTGGCACGGATTTGGGTAACAGCCCGCCTAACAATATAATAAATACAGCATCTGGAAGCGGGAGTGAGTGGACTCCATGGGAAAAACGATTCACAAAGATAATCATCCTTGCCGCAATTGCGTCTTTAGTCGGACTGATCTTTTTGGGCATGACGGGAAAAGTCGTCATTTTTTATGACTGGAAGGATTTTCGAACTTCACTATATATATTTTTCTCTGGCCTTCTGGGTTTGATTCTTTCGGCTATTTTTTACGACGACATAACCGCCGTGTGGGTAATATTGTCATTATCAGCGCTCGCAATCATTTATTTCTCTATCCAAACCATTCGACTTAGTATTTTATACAACCGGAATATTATCGTCGGTGTAATCGTTGGTGTGTTTAAGATGTTTATGGCCTTGTTCTCGATTCTTTTCGTTTTGGGCAAACTTGGCGACGTATCTAGTAAATCATCATCCGGTGGTTTACGCGTTTTCTCTGCCCTCGTGCTCGCTGTTTTTGCATGGTTCTTATATCAGATGATCAATGGCGAGCGCGTTTATGCCGAAAAAGGATGGGATTGATAGTTAAAAGTTAATTTTATAGGTGTTTCCAGAAACACTCTCTTGAACAATCTCCTTAATGTTGTTTCGTCTGTTTCCGGTGTAAGAATACAAGTCTTCAACGGAAGTAATACTCGCAATCCCGTGTTAACTCGGTAGTTTCCGCAATTTATTCCATGAACTACGTATATGCAAACTACGTTAATTATGGGAATGTGCCTTTTTAATGTTTGTCGAACATGCTTCCTATTATTTCTAGGTAGGCAACATCTGGTGACGGTCTGCTCAAGTACCCTCGTTGGCTATCTAATCAGACATTGCGAAATTTTGAGAAGAAAGGCAAAATCTAGCGGTTATGAATCTTACATCGATCACCCCACAAGCTTTTAGGAGATGCCGCAATGAGCGTAAAGCCACAAATTGACGTCGAGGCTCTGGAGATACTGGAGAAGAGCAAGAACGAGGTTTTGGAGCGCGTGGCTGCCAAACTGCGCAAACAGGTTCAAGAGCCTGAATGCGGCGCTGGACACAGTTCTCACTCGTCAGGCAATTCGGGCAGGACGCACTCATCAACTACGACTCATTAAGTTGTGGTGCGTAGCCAGGACGGAACTTTCCCCGTTCTCTTGGCGCGCGGTGGTCGTAGGTCGGTGCGGTTTCTGTCTGATGGCGGTTTCCTTGAACTCAAGTTGCGTCATCGGAAAGAGGGTGAGTGTCACCCTCTTTCCGATGCAATGATGGATATGTTTTCGGACCCCGATGCTATTGATGGAGTTTATGCAGCCTTTGTATATGCGCGGAAAATATTTGGGCCATGGGTTGACTCATGGATTGTTGACTTGGCTCCAGACACCAGCGTTTTGCCCATTGCTGTCCGTGGTGTAAGAGGCGACTCATTTTCTTTGGCGTTGCTGTTTCAAATAGTTGCTCGACACGAGAATACAGAGTGGCCAGATGGTGTTTTCGTGACAGGAGCAGTACGACACGTACGCGGCTGTCGTTGCGTGTCGATTGGGCAGGCAGTGACCAAGTGTCGCTGGCTAAAGCTGTACGGCTACCGTCAACTTTTGCTGCCGAAACGTAACTTTGCGCAACTTGGAAGAGCCGGTCTCGAACGTGAGCGATGTGTCGCCTTGCCCCAAAATCTAGCGGAGTGTATTGAGCTGTGGAAGCGATGTCTGATGCAGTCCCACATTCCGGTATAACACAGAACGGTGGCAGCCCACCACGAGTACCTCTCGGATGTGCCATCTACCTTACAACGCGTTGTCAACAAAGTTGCGCCCACTGCTGGCTAGGGTGCAAGCCTGGTATTGGCGTGGACATGGATATGTCCATGTTCAACGAAATTGTTCAGCGGGCGAGTGCCCAGGGCCTGTTGCGGGTAGTCACTTTAACAGGCGGAGAGCCATTCATTGATCCCGAGCGATTGATGGCGTGTATTCGCCTTTTGTTAGCTGGACATGGGGTGTTGGAAATTTTCATTCCAACTAATGGGCTCTGGGTTTTAGAGGATAACTACTTAACGCTTGCTGAGGAGTTGGCATACGTGGGTCAGTTTGTGCCTTACGAACTTCGAATCGCCTGGTCTATGAATCGCTGGAACTTGAAGCAACTTGGACACGCCGCACGTCCCGTGGCAAGACGGTGGACAGAACTGGAGCGTCGCTTCCCTCAGGTGTTTCGGCGTCGAACTCTCGAGCGTGAAGATATGCTTTTGCTTGGCCGTGCAGGGGAAAGCGGTCTAGCGCGACCAGGACCCCACTTGGGATCGCACTGCTGCTTTGATGACTGGATTGATCCAAATTCCGGAGTAGGCTTCTATTCGGATTACCTTGCCTTTTGGCCGGATGGGAGCGTTCGTGCATGTTACATGGCTGGTCCTGTTATTGGAACCTACCAAGAAGACTATCAAAAGCTATTAGACAAGCGTGCTTCGTTTCTTTGGCAATTGCGAATTGAAATGACTGGCTCTCCAACCGGATCATTACCTGGTACCGCTTGTGGCAGTTGTGCGCAAAGGATCCCCGCGAATGAATGACCAACGCAATGAATCGGACACGGCAATGATTACCCCTCTGAGTTGTTTGCTGGTCAAAGTGCACAGTCGGTGTAACCTGATGTGCGACTACTGTTACGAATACAATTGTGGCAATACTTCTTGGCGTAAGAAGCCAAAGGAAATGAGCGAAGTGGTTTACGAGCAGATGTTACTTCGTGTGCGTGATCACTCGCTGCGGCACGGCGTGCGAGAACAGTTTTTTAGTTTTCATGGGGGTGAGCCCCTCCTGCGGCGTCCGGATTTTTTCCGATATGCGGTGGCACGCGCCAAGGAGGTACTCGGCCCCGAGATATCGATCAAATTTGGTACCCAGACCAATGCGACACTTCTGACCGAAGAAACAGTGAATCTGTTCGCCGAATTGGAAATTGGAGTTGGGGTCAGCATCGATGGCCCTGAGCACGTTCACAACAAAAACCGGGTTTACTCCAATGGCCGTCCATCCTACCAAGATACGCTGTCAGGTCTGCAACACCTACTTACGGAGCGAGGTAGGTCGATTTTTGGAGGCATTCTGGCGGTTATGGATGTTAACGAAGATCCTATTCCTGTATTTGAACACTTGTCTTCTTTTCGACCGCCTTCTGTCGATTTCCTCGAGCCGCACGGGAACTGGGACGAATTGCCGATAGGAAAAGCCAGTGCTGACGATTTGCGCTATGCCGACTGGTTGATTCGCCTGTTTGACTACTGGTTTGATGGGGGGGGGCGTGCCGTACCGATAAGGAAGTTCGAAGAGATCATAGAGCACCTCCTGGGGGGGAAAGGTTCTGTCGAATCCTTCGGTTTGGAGCCCGTTTCTCTGCTTACTATCGCCACGGACGGCGCTATCGAGATGGTTGATTGTATAAAGGCGTCGGGACCAGACGCTGAATACCTAGGCTTGAACGTATTTGATCACGAGTTTGATGCAGCGCTTGCCCACCCAATGATGCGCCTGCGACAGATTGGAATCGATGCTTTAGCAGCCTCCTGCCGTTCGTGCAAATTGGTCTGGGTATGCGGTGGCGGATACCTTCCGCATCGATACTCGACGAACAACGGCTATATCAATCCCACAATCTACTGCTCAGACTACAAAAAGCTGATTCAGCACATTCAGTACCGCCTCGAAGATGTCCTTAATGATTAGCCAATCGCGAAAACATCTGTTTGAGGAACTTTCTAAGGCATGTCACCCAAAAAATAAGGTTCGGGAGATACTTCTAGCCGCCGAAGGCTTAAAAGTTGCACGGACTCTGGTGCCAGAGCTCGAAGCACGAGATTTCGTTCGCGCTATGTCGTCCATGGGACTCTACACTGCTCTATATCATCGAAAATACGTCTGTCATCCAGATGCTGGGAAAGGTGGGTGGATCAGCCGGCACGGAATTGAGCTAGAAGTCGAAGCGGCTCCAGATGGTTTGCTGATGGTTTATCTCGCCGACAATCCGACATCTGCATTGCGTGCAATGGAGGCCGAGCACGCAAACGCCGATGAGGATTTCGGGGACTTGCTAGGGATTCCAGCGTGCTGTTCTGCGCACTATACGCACAGCATCAGCATAGCGGAGCAGGATCAAAATGACTTCATTTTGCCGGCGCTAGACAATACCGAACCTCACTTTCCTTTCAATCACGGCACCAATATTGCTGCACAATATTTCGATAATTGCCTAATCAGCTTCTATCCCTGTTCTTTTCAATGTGCTGCAGCAGCCCGAGTGGCCATGGATACTCATCGGGCGTTGATGCTATACGACAGCGCTTGGGCAAATCGGCTATTGGAAGCTCATCATGACGCTATCCTGTACACTGAGTACGAAGGGATCTATCGCTTACCTGGAGCTCGATATCAGCGTGACACATTGCACTACGATCCAGAATTGGTGGAGTGCACCCTCAATGGAGTGATCGGTAGTTTGGTGGTTCAAGGTGACCGTTTACTTCTAATTGGTCCACACCATGCTGTGGTAATGAGAGGTCGTCGAACGATATGCGAGATCAATTCGCAAACTGCGGGCTTTCTTGTCTTTGACTAAATCATATGGCGAACCGGCTATCTCCCTCCGCCTTTGTGGCCGATATATTAGTCCTGTTGGATCAAGACTCGATCGCGTGGCCCAATTTGTTAGAATTCCTGGCATACGATAGCGGATTGAAACCTGTTGTACGGCTAGTTGTCGATAAGAAAGCGAGTAATGTTGTTATTGATTTCTGCCAACGGCATCATTGGCCTTGGCGCTTGTCCGACTGTTGGTTGGAGACCGTTTTCCATACCAATCTGAATGACACATTTACTAGGTTTGCCTACAGCAAGGCTCCTGCTGATTGCAATCGTTTGTTGTTTATCGGGCGCGAAGACTCCACTCGCCGTGCGGAGAGTCTGGAGGCGATGCCGGATCCTGAAGCGGCCATTGAATTGGCCTTGCTCTATGGCTATCCAAAATGCTGCACTGCTGCTTACGCGGAAGTGCAGCGTGGAGTTCCATGGTTAGAGGTATTCTTGCGCGGCAGTGATCCTCAAGGAAAGATATGGGACTGGCGTGGCAACAAGACAGCCTACCTGTTCCCACCGCATCACACGTTGCTTCCCGAGTACTTTCCTTGTTCTGTGAATTGCAAGTCCACGATACGTTTGGCGCAAATTTACGAAGCGCTTTTACATGACAATGGCTTGGATGAGCTACTGAACATCGTGCGGGTTGGCTTGATGCAGCCACTTTTACTGTTTGGTGGAAGTTTGTACCGATTCGAAGAATTAGAGTTGCAAGGGGATTCGTTTCATGTAATTGGATTTACTGAGCATTACAATATAGGAACATCGGTGATGCCCAACCAAGAAACCAATAAGATTCAATCCATTCGGTTCAATTGCGGAGAACTCATATTGCAGGATTCGTGGGGTGAGCGGCATGAACCCTTAATGCCAGGCCGAACTCAGCTATTGCGGTTTGGCTAGAACTTGCATGATTAACCAACCGGTTCTATGGGATGTTGATTTCGATTTCTTTCTAGACAGTGAGTGCACTATTCTGGAAGATCGAGACAAGACTTACTGGCTGTCGCCTGATATCTTGTTAGAAAAACACCGAATGATTCCACGTACTCCTGTGGTCAACCACAGGGAATGCCTGCGCCGCTGGGACGAGGTGGCAATGCAGGGCTGGCTTTGTATACACTTTGATGCGCACCCCGATCTTTTTGACGATGTAGATCCAGGGCTCGGAAATATGCCTTTGGGTTGGCGCGGCGACTTAGTTACTGATGGCAATTATCTCCTTGTCGCCCTGCGAGAAGGAATATTCTCGCAAATAGTTTGGGTATTGCCCGACTGGCAGAATAAAAGCCATTACCGGGCTGAGTTTGACCGGTGTAATCCGGAGCTTTCCCATAGAGTTAAGATGTTGCGGTACTCTGAATTTCTAGTTTCGGAGTGCGCGCAGTGCTTTCCAGTACATATCGACGGGGCATTTTCGCCTAACTTCACACCTCTTTCAAAGTTGCCCGATTTTGTTGAACTGTTCGACGTCGATGAAAATTTGACGGACATCATTGCAGAAGCTTGCTTAGCCGTACAGTTTCGGCGACCGTCGAGGGAGTCGCATGGATTTTTGGCCCGTACGGATGCCGCGATCGTCAACAGAAATGTCACCCTTTACCATGGGACATCGGTTGATGGTTTGGAAACGCTCATACCGGAGCCGCATGGTCTAGTCTTTGGGTCACCGTCGCCCGGTTTTGCTGCGTGCTTCGCGCTTGATATCGGTAACAAGGAGGGTTGGGTGCATGGTGTCGAATATCTGACTGGGCCGCGCCCATTTGTCTATCTGCTTGTTCCCTCCGAACATGAGAGTCGCCTAGATAATCCGCTCCATCTTTACCGGATCATGGGCTCGATGGGTCAATTCAAGCCCGCCGGGGAAGTCGTTAACTTTGAATTCGCTTCTGGGGCACCAGTTCAGGTGACGGGCCACGAGTATTTCGAACGCGCTTATGATGCGCTCGAAAAATATGGGGTACGTGTTCTTATTGGGGCAAGGCAACGTATTCAAGATCCTTGCTTGGTCGAATTAGCTAGAACTCATTGTCGCGCGGTCGAAGCTTTCTTCCAGATGGATCTTCCTCACATTTTGGCATTGCCATTTTTCGCTCCTTTACTTCAATTGTTCTTTGTGGCTCGCGGGATACCCATTCAAGACGTTCCATCTACAGTTGGCCACTCAGATACCTGGTTTCGTTGGATTGATCGCGAATTGGCCCCAAGAGCATTTACGTACTCCCAACAAGCACAAGGTGGATATCACGGATTTGAACATAACGTATTCGTGGCAAGGGTTTCTGCCCTGTTTGCGGTGAAAAGAAGTTGCAATCCGCTGCCCGTTGTCATCGGGGGGTTGTTGCACGACGCAGGCAGGTGTGATGATTCACACGGTCCTGATCATGCCATCCTCGGGGCAGATATTGCCTCAATTGTCTTGCATCCGTGGTTGGGTTACTGCCTTAGTCATGATGTTCAATCATCTGTCGTCGAGGCAATACGAACTCACCCAGCAGAACAATCAACCGGCGGACCACTCGCTGCATGTCTTCGGGATGCAGATCGATTGCGGCTAAGTTGGGAGCACGGGTTCGAATCGAAGTATTTTCTAACTTCAGACGGGGCTGAATCAGCGAGCCGTTCGCCTTTCTATGTAAAAAACCAGTTAGAGAGCTTGGCGTCTGACGAGTCTCTCGAGCTCAAGTTTGAAGTGACCGAGCAATGCAATCTTGCGTGCTCGTTTTGCCACCAGGATTTTGGACGTGCTGCAGGCGTTCAAGTATTGGATCGGTCGATCTATCAACGAATTTTGGTTCAGGCTCATGATGAAGGTATTAATGCACTTCGCCTGACGGGCGGTGAGCCAATGATATTGAAGTCGATTGGTTGGTACTTGGAACAGGCAAAAAAGTTTGGATTTCATGTGACTGTCAACAGCAATGGAACAGCGTTGACTGAGTCACGCATTAAGGCATTTAAAGGCTTTGTGGATTGTTTCAAGATTTCTCTGCCTGCGGCGGATGAACAGGCGATGACTAGGATAACAGGTGATCGTAGAGCTTGGCTGCGCAAGTGGGAGTCAATTGCTTATCTGGCAGGGTATGGATATGACTTGGAAATTCTATCCGTCATGACCCGCGAGAACATTGAGCGCTTTGATGATTTTATTGATCTCTTAGCACCACTGAACGTTCGCTGGGTACCGTTGCGTGCTGAACCACAGGAGGGGGATAAGCGCCCGGTGTCGCGCGAAGACGTAATTGCGTTGGCAAATCACTTGACGGTTGCACGTCGCAGGGAGCGTTGGGGTGATTTGACCCTAGGACTCGCGGTGCCGTTCTGTGCACTAGATAATCCGTTTGAAGCGGCTAGGCTATTTTCCGGAGGCCGTGGTTGTGGTCCGGTGCAGAGCCTGACAATAACGAGCACGGGGCAGGTGAGTCGTTGCTATTCTCGCCGAGAACCCGTTCAAATCACCCGCGGCTTGCGTGAGGCCTGTCGAACACTGTTGCGGGAAGACCTGGCTAAACTTCCTCCAGTCTGTCAGGACTGCGGTTTTTGGTTCGAATGTCGCGGCGGTTGTCGTTGCGACATAGCCCTCGAAAACACTTCTCTTGGCTTGCTTGATTACCTCGCAAATCCAAGAGGGCTATCCGAGCGCTTAGCGCAGGCGGTGAGCACATTTATTTGACCCTTCTCACGACCGCGACTTTGCCGACGTGCGGTTCGTTCGAGTTGACTTAAAGCAGGACGCTTCTGTGAATACAGCGTTAAGTAATCCACGAGTGCTGCTATTAGCCATGCCGTGGAATCGATGGGACTATCCTTCTATCCAGGTTGGACTGCTAAAAGCCTATTTATGCGCTGAGGGGATTGCGGCTCAGGCTGGCTATCCTTACGTAGATCTAGCACGACGACTGGGTTCAGAGGGCTACAACAAAATCGCCGATAAATTGCCACCTTTATTGGCAGAGAGTTTCTTTACCATGGGGATTCTCGACGGAGATGCTCATTTAGATGCATGGTTGGCAGAAGTGGTTGAAACCGAAGAGCTTGACCATGAACAGGTACTTTCCGTTGTGCATTCTGTGCGTGATTTTCTCAGCGAATTATTTGACTCTGTATCGTGGGATGACGTGGATGTTGTTGGTTTTACATGCACATTTAACCAAGTGTATGCCTCAATCGCGTTAGCACAACGCATAAAACTGCACCACCCAAAGGTGCGAATAGTCTTTGGAGGAAGTAATTTTCACGGTAAGCTGGGGCGGGCGTTTCTAGAAAATTATCAGTGCATTGATTGTGTTATATCCGGCCCGGGTGAACAGGCACTGCTCAACTACGTTTGTAACGATACGTCTGAACGGGTTTACATCGATGGCTCAATGTACTCATCAATAACTCCCGTCATTCCTGACTACGAAGAATACTTCAACTGCTTGCCTGCCGATTGGCGGTCCATGGCAAGTTTGGTGGCAATTGCTTCTCGTGGTTGTCATTACGGGCGTTGTGTTTTTTGTGCGCAGAATCTAGAACCAGGTTGCTATAAATACCCGCCGGAGTGGGTGCACACCTGCCTCAATGAATTGGTCAGAAGACACGGCGCATTGCGTGTGGAATTCGCCGACACTGCTTTCCCCGTCAGCCTGCTGGACTGCGGCGATAAAGATATGCTTGGGAAAGGCTCCCTAGGACTGTTCTCCGAGTTTACCGCTGGATTGAGCGAATACCAATATGATCAGATTAGTAGTGCTGGCTTTGATATTATTCAGGTTGGAATCGAGAGCTTTCACAGCGGAATATTGCGTCGTATGCGCAAGCCCGCAGATCTGCTGACCAATGTCCAGTGCCTAAAGTTAGCGGCTGAACGTGGCATTAACGTTGTGTACAATTTGATTTTGGATTTTCCCTCGACGACCGCAGTCGACATAGAGGAAATGTTGAGGTTGTTGGAACTGATTTTTCACTTACCTCCGCCCACTAGCCTTATTTCGTTCCAACTCCAGTACAACGCGCCAATTCTCAAATTGGGCGACGCGTATGGAATAACTGATATACGACCACATCACCACTATCAATGGCTTGACGCTCGGTTCGATGCAGGGAAAATGGTTCCCTTTTATTTCGAGTTTAAAAATAAGTCCCCAATACCGACATACCTGCTCGAACAAGTCCATAGTGCCTGCGAACGATGGCATGAACACTACAATCGTGCGACGACGCAATTGAATTGCCGATCTGAAGGTGATTCCCTTTTGGTATTTGATCGGCGTGGAGATACCGATAAAATACATGAGGTTAAAGGGGTGGCTGCCTCAATTATCAATCGTACTTCTCGCCCAATACTCGAGCGAAAACTGCGAAATGAGTACTCTAGCGACAAGTCATTTGACTACACTCTCAATCAATTGATACACCTTGGCCTAGTATTACGTGATTCTGGAAAACTGCTGGCATTGCCCATGCGCTTGTTGCCGACCAACCGGCCTAAGCTCAATGCTCTTGAATCCTATTTTTCACCAGAACTATTTTCCGTCTTGTAACGGAACTGCGACGAGATACCACTATGCTGTGCGATATTAAGGTTGGACTTTCCTGCAACAATGCATGTGTCCATTGCATCATGGAACCGGTCAAAAGAGCCCAGAAACACTCAGGGAATGGGCTCGATGCCGATACCGACACCATCAAGGGGCTAATTACACGCGCAGCGGAGCGAGGTTTTACCCACATCACACTCACCGGAGGCGAAGTCACAATACGTTCTGACTTTCCAGAACTCGTGCAATTTGCCTTGGCGCAAAATTTGACCGTAGTGATCCAGACCAATGGGAGGCAACTGGCTAGATCGAGTCGTCGAGCCTTTTTGAAGCAATTGGCTAATGCTGCGCGCGTCCAGTTTGTCGTCGCTCTCCATGGCCATATGGATACCATTCATGACGCTGTTACTCGTCGAAGCGGGAGTTTCCGGCAAACTATAAAAGGTATTGAATCATTGAGAAATGAAGGTTTTCGAGTGTGCGGCAAGATCGTGATCTCTAGGACCAACCTGTCCAGTATTTTGGAAACAATGCGCTTATTGAAGCGGATAGGCGTAGAAGAGTGTGCTGTGGCGTTTCCTCACGCCGAGGATTTTATTCCTAGTGCATTTCACAAGGTAGTTCCTACTTACGCTGATGTGGCGAAAGTCATTGGTGGTATCCTTGCTGTTCCTCCTGCAACTTTGCCCGCTAGCATTTGCTATGAGACCATTCCGTATTGCGTCATACCAGATGTGAATTTCTGGCGATCCAGTTTTGATCTAATATTTTTGCGCGAAAAATTAGGAAGATCAGAAACACAAATAGAAATGTCAATGACTGGGCAGACCATCGACTGGAATATGTCCCGTATCGAGATTAAGAAAAAACCTGAGACATGCGGTAATTGCTTGCTGGACCACGTTTGTGAAGGTCCGTGGATGGAATACGCCGCCCATTTCGGAACCGGCGAGTTTTTGCCTATAACGGATCACGCTATGGTTAACCGATTTATAGAGGTGATTTAGATTGCCTCGTATTTTCGGTCGGTGCACGTCAGTTGGAACGGAACGCTTCCGTAACCGTTTTCGGGAATTGGCACCAGACCACTTTACTCTGTGCGGTGATCGTTGGTTGTCATCTATTGGCCTCGGTACTTATACAGCGAATTGCAATCCGCTGAAATCAAAACAACTCTCAGCAGCAATACAGTATCTTGTGGCTGGTGGGTGCAATGTCATAGACACTGCTCCAAATTATTTTGATGGCCTTGCAGAAAGAATAGTGGGGGAGGAGATTGCCGCGTTATGTTTTCGCAACCGTAGTGCATGCCGCGAGGAGATCTTTGTTACCACGAAGGTTGGCCTTGTTCCTTCGCGAGTAGTTGTTGCGCTGGGTACGGGTGGGCTTAAAGGTTTGGATGCGGGGTCTGTTCTAAACGAAGGGCTTTGCTTTGAGCCAGCATATTTGCGCTGGCAGGTGGCGAGGTCGCTGGAACACTTGGGGTTGCAGACAGTTGACTGTCTCTTTTTGCATAACATCGATGTGCTCTGGCTGACCTACGGTCGCGAAGAGTGTTTAAGGATATTTGCAAAGTGCGTAGAAACACTAGAAGAGCTGGTCGTCGAAGGATGGATTGATGCGTATGGAGTCTCGGCTTGGAATGGGTTTCGCTTGGCAGAGCCAGTTCTTGGCTATCTGTCTTTGGCAGAACTATGCACGACAGTTCAGGCAACGCATGGACCAAATGCACATTTCCGTTTCATTCAGGTGCCTATAGGGCTCTGGGCGCCGGAGGCTATCGTGCTACATAATCAACAGGGAGTTCGATCTGGTCAGCGTGTCCCCTTACTACGCGCGGCCCGTAACATGGGGCTCGCTGTTATTGCAAACGGGTCCCTGCTTCAAGGCGAGTTGATAGATACTCCTTTGCTTAGAACAAACCATGGTATTTCTGACTTAACCGGACCACTACAGGCGATCCAGTTTAGTCGGTCGATACCAGCCGTTACTTCGGTTTTGGTAGGGATGAACCAGCCTGAACATTGTCGACAAAACGTCAGCCTGTTTGCGATGCCCAAAGCCGATCTCAGACTATTCAATTCGCCAGACTAAATGGCATGTTCCGTCGTTCGCACCATGATCAGCCGCCCGCCATGCGGACGGTTGGCGAAACACTGAAGGGAGCAGGCTCTTCGAGCCCCCCACATCTCCCGACAATGTGCCGCCCGAGCGGCACAACCGCCTTCCCAAAATATTCCCCCACTCCCTTGGATGGCGAGCTTCATGACGAGATACGGGATCATGCAGTAGCCAGACGGCGGCTGGAACATGTTGGTGTCACCCGCCAGCGCGGAACCCGCGAACAGCGCAGCCAGCATGGCGAACGCGCACGTCATGACGATGGCTATCTGAGCCGTCGAAGCCTATGGCGTGGTTTGGCTCGCCGCCGCAGCCCCCCTCCCCCAGTTTTTACTTGATGTTATTGAGGTAAGCAACTCCCATTCCACGCGAAGGGCGCGGTTCCATCGGAGCGCGCCCACCGACCTGTCAAATTGATCAATATAGTTCGTATCGTCTCAACAAACCAAAGGACGATGCCATGAAAACTCACACCGCCGCGGTCAATCGCGGCAACTCCTGCAAAAACAGTAATCCTCCAGCCAGCACCGAAGGCTGTCAAACCTACTCAATTCGTTTCGAACGCCTGGTCCAGGAAGTCGCTTATGTCGAAATCGAAGCCTACAGCCTCGCATCGGCACTTGAGGCATCGGCTGAAATCGACCCTGATGACCTGAACTTCGAATTTGATGACATCGCTTCCCCTGAACGGGTCTATGGCTTGACGGCGTCCGATGGGGAAACACTTGATTTCAATGATGTCGGCAAGGGCGACTTCGGTCTCCGCTATGAAGACTTGCGGGATTTCGTTAGCGACGTAGCCCGCATCGCGCGGGAAAGACGGGCGCTTGTCCAGGGTACGGCTGAATCTGCCTATGTCCTGTAATCCAGCCGAGTCCGACAGCGAACTGAAATCTCATAACCAACAAGGAGAAAAATCATGAATACAACATCAACCCTGCCGACCGTCACCAATGACATCGCGGATATCAGTTTCGAGGAATTCCCCACGAACGACACGCATTACGCCATCGAAATGCGCGCAACCGTCACGGGGACAGTCACGTTGGTCAATGACACTGCGGTCGACTTCTTCCGGGATGACGGGGCTGTCCGCCCCACGGCCAAACACGGAGATTACGAGGTCACCCTGATCTTTGAAGGTCCTGGCATCCAGACCGCGACGAGGGGTTATATCAAGGGCGGCACCGTCAATGCGCCTGATGCCTCGACCGCGTGCGTCCGCGTCGTTAAAAAACTGCGTCGCGACCATGCCAATCAATCTGGCGTGATTAACATTCGCGTGGGGCACATCGCCAACCTTGCGACGGGGATTGAGGCTGAACTGTTTGCAGGGGAAGACGGCGACCTCTCGAACCTGGCATTTGCCCGATACGTCGAGATGATTGACCGTCCGTTGTCTGCCAAAGCCATGCGAAAGGCCGAACGTGCAACGGGCTGGCGTTTTGGCGATTACGGCACGGCCCAATAAAAAGGGGCGATGAACATGACGACCATTCGCCAAGATACGTCCATTGAAGAAATC
>JBAXHE010000058.1:0-17799 GCA_037139055.1 Betaproteobacteria bacterium
GCGGATGTCAATGCCCTGCGTGAAACCATGGACAAGCTGCGCGACAAGCTCAAGAGTGCGGCCATTGTGCTGGCTTCGACGGCCGGTGGCAAAGTGACCTTGATCGCCGGGGTGACCTCCGATTTGACCGGCAAGGTCAAGGCCGGTGAACTCGTCAATTTCATCGCCCAGCAGGTCGGCGGCAAGGGCGGCGGACGGCCGGACATGGCGCAGGCGGGCGGAACGGATGTGGCGGCGCTACCGGCGGCGCTGGCTTCCGTGTCGGCCTGGGTCGAAGCCAAGCTATAAAAATAATTTATCCGTATGCGGCGGCTGTGCTTCGAAAGAAGGCAGCCGTTTTTTTGTTGCCAAGATGCTTTCGAATATACGGGTAAAAAGTTTTCCGTGCAGTGAGCAAGGCACCGTGTCGACCAACAATGATTAATTGCGGCTGTTTCAACACAGCGCGCTGGAATAGCGGCCAAATCCGCCTTTGCCGCAGCCCTCCGTATTTCCCGCAATTTGTTGCATAAACTACGTATATCCAAGCAGAGATTACTTTGCGAAGATATCTGTGGCTAATCCAAGGAATGTTTTTGAGCTTTGATCGTCCGGCTCACACTTGCTTGGCTGGGTCATTGCTCCTTATGTGTATGAAGACAGCCAGGATAGATGCTTCCCGGCCTGATCGTTCGCTCCTGTTTTTGCGGCAACGGAACCTATTGAGTCTTGAACTGCCTGATTTTGATGCTGAAATATTTGGCGGATAACCGAGGTGTGAAATGAATGGAGTGGCCTGGAAGCTTCGCACATTGACGTTGCTCATTGTGAGTGCTGCCGTGCTGGCCGCGTGGCTTGCCGTTTATGTCTTGGGCGCCGGGTTGCCCGGCTGGAGCATGGCACTGGGACTGCTGCTTGCTAGTGCATTTGGTTTCGCCAGCTTTGTTGAGAAAGCTATCGTTAGACGAATTGAAGCACTGCGTACTGTCATCGCTTGTACGTATCAAGACGGCGACTTGACCCGGAGAGCGGTAATTTCAGGTGATGATGAGATATCCGCAACCGCAGTGGAGTTCAACAAGCTGATGGATAGTTTTCAGACGATCATCGGAAAGGTTTTTTTCAATTCCATCCAGATCACTCAGGCATCACAAAAGGTAATTGATGAAGCCAATCGCGTTGCGTCGGGGTCGACACAACAGCGAGATTCTGCCATGGCAACAGCAAGTGAGATGGCTCAATTGACCGAAAATATGAATCAGGTCAGCCAAAATGCAATTGAAACAGCACGTCTCTCTGAAACTTCGAGTAGTTTGTCATCGGAGGGCGAAAGCATTGCCCATGCTGCATCGACAGAGATGCAGCATATCTCCAGTTCCGTGTCCCAGACTGCGCAGGTCGTTCGTCTCCTTGGTGAGCGCTCCAAGGAGATCAGCAGCATCGTCAATACCATTCGTGAAATTGCAGATCAGACCAATCTGCTGGCGCTCAACGCGGCCATCGAGGCGGCTCGTGCCGGAGAGCAGGGGCGAGGTTTTGCCGTTGTGGCTGACGAAGTACGCAAGCTGGCTGAGCGCACAGCCAAATCGACTACTGAAATCAGTCAGATGATTAATGAAGTTCAAAGCGAGACCCAAAGCGCAATTCACAGCATCAGCACAGGGGCTGAGCAGGCCAGAAATGGAGCGGATCTGGCCCAGCAGGCGGCAAACTCGCTGGAGAAAATTAATAGCGGGGCTCGCCTGATGATGGTGAAAATTGACTCCATCGCCTCTGCTGTTTCATATCAGAGTGTTTCTGGTCAAGCGATCGCGGAGCACGTTGGCAGCATCAAAGATAGGGCCGAAACCAATAGTTCAGCGGCTGATCTGGCGCTCGGTGAAGCGAATCAATTGTCTTACCTGGCATCCAACCTCAAAGAGATTGGCAATGTTTTCAAGCTGGGGCCCGCGTGTGATCTGGCTGTCGAGACACATGCCAAGATGCCGGAAATAGTCAGGAGTGCAGCACTGAGTATTGGCGCACTTCTTGATAAGGCGATTGATTCTGGCCGGATAAGGATGGATGAGCTTTTTGACCGCAATTACCAGCCTGTACCGAATACTCGGCCGCAAAAATTCAAAACGCGTTTCGATGAATTCGCTGACCAGACGCTGCCAGCCGTGCAGGAGGCTCTGCTGGAAAAACACAAGTGGATTGTGTACGGAATATCCTGCGATCAAAAGGGCTATGTTCCGACGCATAACAGGAAGTTCTCTCAGCCCTTGACCGGTGATGAGAAGATTGATTTTCTCAACAATCGGACCAAGCGTGTTTTTGACGATCCTGTGGGTCGCCGTTGCGGCAGCCATGAACAGCCATTTCTACTTCAGACATATCGTCGAGATACCGGTGAAATCATGCACGACATCTCCTCCCCTGTTTATGTCAAAGGCAGGCACTGGGGCGGTTTTCGAATCGGCTACAAGACCGAAGTCTGATCTGCACGGCAAGCGCATTGTCGCAAAATAGATGCAACATTCCTGCTCGGGTTGGTCGTTGGGATAACGCAGCATCATCGCGATCAATCGGCGAAGTGCAGGCGTTGCCAGTGAAGGGTCATAAATCAATTCCTTGGGGTGGGAATGGAAATCGGGTAAGGTGTTGATCAGGCTTGTCGAGCTTGAGGGTTTGGTAAATGGAAAAAAAGAGCATTCCCCGTCTGACCATCCCGATGTCTTTTCTGCTGGCGGTTTTATTGCTGTGCTGGACGGCCATGGCCTGGTTAATGGCCGGGGTTTACATTGCCAAGCAATCTGAATTGGCCTATTTGGAAAGTCAGCAACTGGGCGCCAAGCATCTTGAAGATGTCGCCGGCGACATTCGCGATACGCTTGAGCTGACGCGAAATGTTCCGGAAGTCTTGAGCGCCGATGAGACGTTGCGGGCGCGGCTGGTCCGACTGGGTCCCAATGTGGCGTCGTCAACACTCGATTACCCGGTGCGCAAAGAGTCCTGGTCGCAGTCACCGTCGCTATCTTCGCTGAATATGTTTCTCGCCCTGGTGGCCGGGAAATTCAACGCCGACGTGGTGTGGGTGATCAATGCTGCTGGTGATTGCGTGGCGGCCAGCAATGCGGCTACGGACACCAGTTTTGTCGGCACGAACTATGAGGATCGTCAGTATTTTCGCCAAGCCCGTGAAGGTAAGCGGGGCAGCCAATATGCCATTGGCCGGGTCAGCAAGATTCCCGGATTGTTTTTTTCTGCTCCGGTTTTTGATCAGGGGCGGTTCATTGGTGCGGTGGTCATCAAACTGGATGTCACCAAGTTCCTGCGCTGGACCAAACAAGCCAATGCCTTTATCGCCGATGAAAACGGCGTCATCATTCTCACCGATGATGCATCGCTAATGCATCGAACTGTGTCCGGGGCGAAGGTCATGCAACTGCCCGAAGCGCAGAGGGTGGCGCAATATTCGGCAACGAGTTTTGCAGACTTGGATATCCGTTCGTGGCGTGGTGCGGATTATCCGGATATCGTCAGCGTGAACAGCGCCAAAGTGCCGGTTCTTCTCGTTTCGAAACCACTTCCGGAGACCCAGCTCACCATCTATGTTCCGGAACCCATCACCACCTTGCTTAACCTGGAAACGCAAAAAGTCGGAGTTTTCCTCCTGCTGGCGCTGGCCGGAGGCATGTTGATCGTGGCCGTCATGTCACTGTTGTTTTATTTGCGGGCGATTCGACTGGCCATGGAGGCGGCGGAACAAGCCAGCCACGCCAAAAGTGAATTTCTCGCCAATATGAGCCACGAAATTCGTACGCCGATGAACGGTATCGTGGGCATGACCGAGCTGGTGCTCAGTTCTGAACTTTCCGCGGAGCAGCGGGACTATTTGCTGACCGTCAAATTGTCGGCCGACGCCCTGCTCACGATCATTGACGATATTCTCGATTTTTCGAAGATCGAGGCTGGGAAGCTGACGATTGAAACGATTGTTTTCGACTTGCCAAAAATGGTTCATGAAGCCATGCAGCCCTTGACCAGCCGTGCCGCCAGCAAACACCTGGAATTCAAACAGGTCATTCACAACAGCGTCCCGCGCTGGGTCTCGGGTGACCCCCTGCGCATCAGGCAGGTTCTGCTCAACCTGCTGGGGAATGCGCTTAAATTTACCGAACACGGGGAGGTGGTTTTGCTCGTGTCAGCAGAAACGGTTGATTCTTCTACGCTGCGGCTGCATTTTGCCGTGCGCGATAGCGGGGTAGGCATACCCGTGGACAAGCAGGCCGATATATTCGAGGCGTTTACCCAGGAAGACAACTCGATCAGTCGCCGTTACGGAGGCACCGGATTGGGGCTATCCATTTCGCGCCGACTGGTTGGCCTGATGGGCGGGCGTATATGGCTTGAAAGTGTTCCTGGTGAAGGGAGTACCTTTCATTTCACGCTTGATCTGCCGGTTGCTGAAGCTCCGAAAGCTGAGCTTCAACCACGTCAGCCCACAACGGAAAAGTCAGCGTCAGGGACGGCGGTGTTGCTGGTGGAAGACAATCGAATTAACCAGAAGCTGGCGATCATTGTGTTGGAGCGTCGCGGCTATCAGGTGACGTTGGCCGAAAATGGGGCTCAGGCGCTTGAATTGATTACCTCCAGCGCGGATCGTTTCTCCGTCGTGCTGATGGACATGCAGATGCCGGTGATGGACGGGTTGGAAGCCACCCGGCAAATCCGCAAACATGAACATGAGCACGGCGCGGCCCGGGTCCCGATTATTGCCATGACGGCCAACGCCATGCAGGGGGATTATGAGGCCTGCATTGATGCCGGTATGGATGATTATGTTTCAAAACCCATACATGCCCATGATCTCTATGAACGAATCGAGAAATTGCTCAGTGGCAGCAAGGGGCTTGAGGAATGACCGACTTGTTTCTGCCCTTTTGACCGTCACCGTTAGAACTACGTAGTTACCGCAGATTGTTGCGTAAACTACGGATATACAAGACGTCTCTCATCGACGATTATTCTCTCGATGGCTCATCGTCGGTAGATTCAACTCGCGAAACCCATTCGGGCGTTTTCTTTCAAAGTTGGCGTTTGGCCATCATTTACCCGGGGTATCCCTGCGATGAGACGCTCACAACTATATCGATCTCTGCAAGTTGGACTCGTCGCCATCGTTGCCACGGTCTGGATCATTGCCGCTTACGAACTTGACCAGCAATCCAAGAGCATTCTGCGCGACGCTGAAGTGAAAAGCGCGATACAGGCGCAAGTCTATGCTGAGTATTCGCGGTCAACAGTGAAACGCATCAACGAATTTTTGCTCGATTCCCGGTCAAGATGGAGAGGAAACTGGCAGGCGTTCTCGGAATTGGTCGCCGAAAGAAAAGAGCATATCGATGACCTTAGCTTCCAGGTTGCGGTCATTGATAGAAACGGTCTGATGGCTTTCTCTAACCTCGCCCCTGCTACTGAGAGAACCGACTTGAGTCAGAGGGAGCACTTCCGGGTGCACAGGGACTTATTTCCGTCTGACCGGCTATTCATCAGCAAACCCCTCAAGGGCAAGGTCTCCGGCAAATGGTCAATTCAATTTACGCGGCCGATTATCAGGAATGGCGTCTTTGACGGCGTCATCGTCGTTTCGGTGAGTCCAGAGCAGTTTTTGGGCTTTGCCTCAAAATTACTGACGGGAAATAAGACTGGGGCTATTGCGGTCGTGCGTGATTCTGGAGAAATCATGGCCCGCTTCCCGCGTATTGAATCAAGCACCGGGATGGTAGTGAAAGATCGTCCTTTCTTGGTGGACAACGCCCCCGAATCAGGAAATTTCCATCAAGTTTCTCCTGTTGATGGCAAAGAGAAGATATTCGGCTTCTACCGACTGTCGGCATACGGTTTGACGTTCCTTGTTGGCTACGAGCTCAGCGATGTTATGCAGCCTTATTTTGCTTTTCGCAGAATGGTCATTGGCCTGGCGTTGGGCTCCACGGTATTGGTCCTGTTGATAAGCTTCTTGCTGCTGCGCGCGCTGCGTCTGCTCGACGGCACCAGCAGGCAGTTGGCGCAGGCGAAAGAGCAGGCGGTCAAAGCCAATCAGGCCAAGAGCCTGTTTCTCGCCAATATGAGCCACGAGATTCGTACCCCGATGAACGCCATCGTCGGCATGACGCATCTGCTGCGGCAAAGCATCAACGTGCCGGAGCATGCCGATAAACTCGGCAAGATCGCCGGCGCGGCCGACCACCTGCTCGGCGTCATCAACGATATTCTGGACATCTCCAAGATCGAGTCGGGGAAGATTGTTCTGGAACGGATCGATTTTGAACTCGATACGCTGCTCATGAGCACCTTCTCGATGGTCGTTGAACGGGCTCGTGCCAAGCGCCTGGAACTGGTCATCGATTCCGCGGCGAAAATTGGCATCGTCAATGGCGACGCCACGCGCTTGGGGCAAGCCTTGCTCAACTATCTGGTGAACGCGGTCAAGTTTACCGAGAAAGGGATCGTGACTCTGCGCACTCGAGTGGTCGAGGAAACCCCGAACGATGTTCTCCTGCGTTTTGAGGTCGAAGACTCCGGGATCGGTGTTAACGCCGAGGACCTGACTCGCCTGTTCCAGAACTTTGAACAGGCCGACAGTTCGACGACGCGCCGTTTTGGCGGCACCGGTCTGGGCTTGAGTATCACCCGCCATCTGGCGCAGATGATGGGCGGGGAAACCGGTGTCGAGAGCGTACCCGGCGTCGGCAGTACCTTCTGGATGACGGCTCGCCTCGAGCGCGTCAAGAAACGGGCTGGGAGTCATATCATTCCCGAATTCCAAGGAAAGCGGGCGCTGGTCGTCGATGATACGGGTGTCACCCGTCTGGTCCAAAGCCAGTTGCTGCTCCTGGTCGGGTTCGAAAGCGAATGTGCCTCGTCGGGCGAGAATGCGCTGGAAAGAGTCATTGCGGCGGAGCAGAATGGCCAGCCATTTGAGCTGATATTGATCGATCTGCTGATGGAAGGTATCGACGGATTTGAAACTCTGACTAGGGTGCGTCAGCTGCCCTTGGCGCATCAGCCGGTGGCGCTGCTCGTCACCGGATCAGGGAGCCCATCGATCTATTCCGATGCGCTGAAGATAGGATTCGCCGATGTCCTGCTGAAGCCCATCTCGGCGGTCATGCTGAAAAATTGTCTGCTGCGGCATTGCCAGTCGATTCTGGGCAAAACGAGCGGTCAAACAGAGGAGAATTTTGAATCTGCGATGGCGGTTAGTGACGCCGAGACGGTTCTTCAACGCGATTATCGGGATGCCCGCATCCTCATCGTCGATGATGACTTGCTTAATCAGGAAGTGGCTGTCCTGCTGCTCGGAAAAATCGGCTGGCAGGTCGATGCCGCCTCGAATGGCCAGGAGGCCCTCGAATTGTTTGCGATGCATTCGTACCAACTGGTCCTCATGGACATGCAGATGCCGGTCATGGATGGTCTTGAAGCCACGCGCCGTATCCGGGAACTCCCGCAGGGTAAGCAGGTGCCGATTCTGGCCATGACCGCCAATGCGCTGACCGAGGATCGTATCGACTGCATGAACGCTGGAATGGATGACTTTGTCACCAAACCCTACAATCCGGAGCTGCTGTTCGTGGTGCTGCTCAACTGGTTGGAGAGAAAAGCGCCCGCATAAATCGCGATGCTGATTTGCCGCGCTAGGCCCTTGGGGGGCCGTCATCTTCGCGTCATTGTGGCTCAGGCGGCTGGTACGAGCGGTGGGGAAGGCCACTAGATCCGGTTCCTTTTCCCCTGTTCCAGCCAGCGAAGCAATATGGAAAAGAGCCGCTTGGGTTCAAAAGGCTTGGTCAGAAAGGCATCCATTCCCGCGGCAAAACAGTTGGCCTTGTCTTCGGCAAAGGCGTTGGCGGTCATGGCCAGAATCGGGGTGCTCTGGTGGCCAGTCAGCTGGCGGATGGCTTTCGTCGCCTCGAGACCGTTGAGCCGGGGCATCTGCACGTCCATGATGATCAGTGCGTAGGCATTGAGCCGGGCTTTGTTCACGCCGCTTTCTCCGTCGTCAGCAATATCGACGACGAGCCCCAAGGATTCCAGAAAAATTTGCGCGACTTCAAGGTTCATCGGGTCGTCATCGACCACGAGGATACGCTGGCCGCAGTGGCGTTGCTGAATGAGTTGCTCGGCGTCGATGTCGGGTTCATGGCCGTCGATAGATTGGAATGCGCTGTCTTTCCTTAGTGTGGCGGTGAACCAGAAGGTGCTGCCCACGCCTGCGCTGCTGACTACGCCGGCTTCGCCACCCATCAATTCGGCCAGGCGCCGGGTGATTACCAGCCCCAGCCCGGTTCCGCCGTGTTCCCGGGACGTTGAGTTGTCCGCCTGCTCAAAGGTTTCGAACAAGCGCGGAAGAATGTCGGGGGCAATGCCCTTGCCGGTATCCTGAACTTCAAAACGGACTTTGACAAAGTCGGCTGATTCCTCCTGCAACAGTGCGCGCAGGGTAATGGTACCGTGTTCGGTGAATTTGATGGCGTTGGTGGCGTAGTTGATCAGGGCTTGCTGCAGCCGTGTCGTGTCACCGATCAGGTGCGGCGGGAAGTTTTCAACTTCGGATTGCAGGTCGATGCCTTTGTCTTGTGCGCGTTCGGTCATGATCGAACGCACGTTGCCAAGCAGGGTGGCGATATTGACGGCGGTCTCTTCGAGTGTGAATTTCCCGGCTTCGATCTTGGAAATGTCGAGAATGTCGTTGATGATGCCGAGCAGATGATTGGCCGCGGTGTCGATTTTGTCGAGGCGTTCGGCCTGGAGTGGGGTGACGTCGCTGCGGCGCAGCAGGTTGGCCATGCCGAGAACAGCGTTCATCGGAGTGCGAATCTCGTGGCTCATATTGGCCAGGAAAGAACTCTTGGCGATGTTCGCCGCTTCGGCGATGTTCTTGGCTTTGGCCAGGTCCGCGGTACGCGTGTCGACCAGTTCTTCAAGGTGGTCACGGTAGGCTTCGAGTTTGGCCTCGGCGGTTCTGCGCTCGGTGATGTCGCGATTGACGCCGTGATAGCCGCAAATCACTCCCTGTTCGTCGCGTTCTGGCGTGGTCGTGCATTCCGCCCAGATCAAGTGTCCATCGCGGTGCGGAAGTTGAATCGTAAAGGTGGCTGGGCCGGTTTTTATTCCGTTGCGCTCGGCTTCCATGCGTTTTACGACGGCCTGCCGGGCAATGACCGCGCCCTCTTCGGTGAGTAAATCAACTAGGTTCCTGCCGATCACCTGCTCGGCCTTGAAGCCGCGCATGCGCTCATCGGCCGGGCTGATGTAAGTGAAAACATAATTGGCGTTGGTCTGCCAGACGACGTCGGCGACTTCCTCGGTGAGCAGGCGGTAGTGGGCTTCGCTTTTTCTCAGCGCTTCTTCGCGTTCACGAACGACGCAGAGCTGATGATTGAAGCCGTTGATCAATTGACCGATTTCGTCGGGTCGTGAAACCGGCAGCGGTTGCAGGGCTGAGCCGTCTTTTTCTCTGTCAGCAAGGACGTTGACGGCCTCGATCAGCGGGGCGAAGCGGCGTACGAGCAGCCACCATCCGATAATTCCGACCATCAGGGAGAGCAGCAGGGTGCCAATGAACATGCGTTCCTGCATTTCGCGGATCGGCGCGAAGGCTTCGCTCGTCGGCAGCGTTGCGGCGACAATCCAGCCGGCTGCGGTGATCTTCCCGGAAGCCAGTATTTCCACTCCGCGCGGATTGATGAAGACGCTCGAGCCCTCATAGCCACCGAGGAATTTATCAATCGCGGGGTTGACGCTTGGGGTGGCGTATTTTTCCAGGATTCGACTTTTGTCGCTAGCGGTCACGATCAGGCGGGGCTTGGGGGCGATCAACAGGTAGCCACCGGTTTTTCCGTAGCGGTTTTCGCTGATCTGATCGAGAAAGCTCGGGCGGCTCAGGTCGATGACCCCGACCAGTGCGCCGATCACGCGGCTCTGGGAGGTGCGGATCGGCATGGCCAGGGCGATAAATGGACTATCGAGATTGGCGCTGAACAAGGGGGGGCTGATGCTCGGACGGCCTTCCTTGAGGGCGGCGGTGACAAAGCCGTAGTGCATAAAGTTCATGCCCAGCCGTCCGGTGTTTCGTGGGGCTTCAGCAACCACCAGGCCGTTCTGGTCGTGGGCGACAATCCCTCCATTAAACAGCGCTAGCAGCACCTCGCGCCGTTCGATGAAGGCTTGTGTGGTCGGTCGTCCTGCCAGTAGGGCGGGTGCGGCAGTATTAGCCGCGTTTTCCAGCGCCTGGCGGCGGGTGTCGAGTTCGCGGTTGACCTGGTTGGCAAGTAGCGAAACCGCTGAGAACTGTTGCTCACTGAGCAGCCGTTCCATATCTTTGCGCAGCATCTGGGTGGCGAAAAAAGACAGCGCCCACATACTGATGGCCAACAGAATCAGGCCGTTGAACATGATCCGTGTTTTCAGCGAATCTCGGCGCAGAACGGGAGAAAGCATACGGAGCGCTCCTTGGTGTGGCTGGTCGACGAGACCT
Source organism: Betaproteobacteria bacterium (assembly GCA_037139055.1). Classification (GTDB taxonomy): domain Bacteria; phylum Pseudomonadota; class Gammaproteobacteria; order Burkholderiales; family Rhodocyclaceae; genus Propionivibrio. The sequence continues at coordinate 10,505 of JBAXHE010000058.1, forward strand.
GCCGAAAAAGGTGCTAAAGGCGGCGAATTTTGTCCAGCAGGGCGGTGGTTGATTTCTGGTGGATGAAGGGGATCGATACGGTTCTTCCTCCCCAGCCGGTGACTTCGCTATTACCGACGATCTTTTCCACCGGCCAGTCGCCACCCTTGACCAGGACGTCGGGCCGGCATTGCAGGATGCGTTCGATCGGCGTGTCTTCGTCGAACCAGGTGACCAGCGTGGCGCATTCCAGCGCAGCCATAACCGCCAGCCGGTCGGCCAGGGTGTTCACCGGTCGGTCATCGCCCTTGCCCAGGCGCTTGACCGAAGCATCCGTATTCAGCGCGACCACCATTGACGCGCCGAGCGCCCGGGCTTGCGCCAGCAAGGTGACGTGGCCGCGATGCAGAATGTCGAAGCAGCCGTTGGTAAACACCAGGGGTCGAGGCAACAGCGCGACGCGCGCGGACAGGTCCTCGGGAGCGACGATCTTGGTTTCAAAAGCGGGGAGCGGATGAGTCATGCGAGCGGGTTCCGTGAGCGTTGAACGTCGATTCTATCATTGACCTCAGGCCAGGAACCGTGACTCGCGTGAAGGGCGGCCCACTACGCCAATGGCTTGCTCCGCCAGCGCTGCAGCGCCGACAGCGCGTCCTCAAGGCGGGCCAGGGGGATGACGCCGTCGATCGCCGCGAGCCGTTCGGACGTGTTTCCTCCGGCCCAAAGCAGGATGTCGGGGGGCAGCATGTCACGCAGCTGCTTGAGCAAGGGGGCGATCTTGCGTAAGGGAAACGCCGCTGAAAAGGAGAGCGCGACAATGTTCGCCTGGTGCGCTTCGGCGGCGCGCCGTATGTCGAACATCGGCGTTTGCGTTCCCAGCGAAATGCAGGTGGCTCCATCGAGGCTGAGCAGCGATTCGGCCATCAACAGGCCGAGCCCGTGTTGTTCTTCCGGGACCGTGGTGAGCAGGATACGCGGTGACCCACTGGCGCGTGACGGCTGGCTGCTGATGGCCTGGCGCAGTAATGAGGTCATCAGCTCCGAATACAGGTGTTCCTCGAAAATTTCGAGTTCTCCCCGCGTCCAGGCGTCGCCTACGGCGCGGTTCAGCGGAGCGACAGTCTCCAGAACAAAGCGTCGCAGGCCCTGCCGGGCCAGCGCCTGCTTGAGCGTCTGAGCGAGTCCCTGGCTGTCGTGTGATTTGAGCCGGGCGAGGGTCCGCGCGATGAGTGGAGGCGCGGCACGCGTCAGGTCGGCGGGGTTGGATGGGTTGGATGGGCTGGCGTCGGCCAGCTCGAGTCGCTCTTCCGCGCTGAGCGAAAACAGTCGGCCGGGACGATGCCCCTGATCCATCAGGCGTTTGATCAGGCGCAGGTGTTCAACCTGTTCGGGAGGATAAAGGCGCTCGCCGTTGGCGTCGCGATGCGGTTGCGGAAAGCCGTAGCGGCGCTCCCAGACGCGCAAGGTGTCTTTGCCTAGTCCGGTTTCGCGCTCGACGCTGGCAATGCTGATTTGCAGGGGCATGGGTGAGTCATCCGGGAGAGAAATTGCGTCAAGTGTTGAACTATTCTAGGCAGATCGAATCTATTTGTCTAGGACAAACTGATTGGCGAGCCTTCGCAGGGTTCTCAACTATCAAAGGAATCGAAAATGAATGGAGCTCAACGCATTGCCGTGGTCGGCTCAGGAATATCGGGTCTGAGCAGCGCCTGGCTGCTGGCGCAGAAAAATGAAGTGACGCTGTATGAAGCCGGCACCACTCTCGGTGGGCACAGCAATACGGTCGATGTGACAGTCGATGGCCTGACCCATCCAGTCGATACCGGTTTTTTGGTCTTCAATACCAAGACCTATCCACATCTGACCGCGATGTTTGCCCATCTTGGCGTGGCCAGCGTGGAAACCGAAATGTCCTTTGCCGTCAGCCTCGAACAGCCCGACCTGGAGTGGTCGGGAAGTAGCCTGGCGACGGTCTTCGGGCAGAAAAAGAACCTCCTGCGCCCGGATTTCTGGCGCATGCTCAGGGATATTCTGCGCTTCAATCGCGAGAGCGTGGCCTGGCTCGCCGCGAATCCTGAAGCGCCACTGACGCTGCGTGATTTTCTCGCCGCCGGGGCGTACTCGAAACCGTTCGCCGAATGGTATCTGCTGCCGATGGGCGCGGCGATCTGGTCGTGCCCAGCCGGCCAGATGCTCGATTATCCGCTGGCGACCTTCGTTCGCTTCTGCCGCAATCACGGGCTGCTGCAGGTCCTTGACCGGCCGCTGTGGCGCACGGTGCGAGGGGGATCTCGCGAGTATGTGAACAAGCTGGCGATGCTAGTGGACGATATCCGTCTGGCGACTCCGGTGCTGGCTGTTCAGCGTGATGCGCAGGGCGTGTTGCTGACCACGGCAGGACGGGTCGAGCGCTTCGATCAGGTCGTTCTGGCTTGTCACAGCGATCAGGCGTTAGCCCTGCTCGGCGACGTGGCGACCGGCGCAGAGCGTCGCCTGCTCGGCGCCATCCGCTACGAGCCAAACCGCGCCGTCCTGCATAGCGATGCGGCGCTGTTGCCGCGTAACCCGGCCTTGTGGTCGGCCTGGAATTATTCGTCGAGCCAGGGGGGGCTGAACCAGCGACCGGTCAGTGTGTCCTATCTGATCAACCGTTTGCAGCCGCTGCCGTTCAAAACACCGGTGATGGTCTCGCTGAATCCGCAACGCGAGCCGGCTGCCGAAAAAATCATCGCCGAATTTGATTATACCCACCCCCTGTTTGATGGCCCGGCCATTGCCGCCCAGCGCCAGCTGGCCGAGATTTCCGGTCGGGATCGAGTGTGGTTCTGCGGCGCCTGGAATGGCTATGGATTCCACGAAGACGGCCTGAAGTCCGGCCTGCGGGTGGCCAATGCGCTGGGCTGCAAAGCGCCGTGGCAAGGCGGAGAAGTCGACATGCCGTTGCTGCCGGTAGCGGAACGCCTTGCCGAGGCAGTGGCATGAGCACCGCCGCCCAGCTGTTCTTTGGCAAGGTCGTCCATCATCGCCTGCGGCCGGCGGTGCATCAGTTTGTCTATCCGGTCTATTTCTGTCTGCTGCCGCTGGGGAATCTCGAGAGTACGGCGAATGCCCTCTTTTCGCTGAATCGCTTCAATCTCTTCAGTTTTCACTTTGCCGATCACGGCGCCCGCGACGGCTCGCATCCCTTGACGTGGATTCGTGCGCTGCTGCAAGAGAACGGCATCGTGGCCGACGGCGAAATCAGCCTGCAGTGCTTTCCGCGCGTGCTCGGATTCGTCTTCAATCCGGTCAGCTTCTGGTATTGCCATAACCGCGCTGGCCAGCAGGTGGCGGTGCTAGCCGAGGTGAACAACACTTTTGGCGAGCGCCACAACTACCTGCTGGCGCATGCCGACGGGCGGCCGCTCAGCGATGGTGAAGTGCTGGAGCGCGACAAGGTTTTCCACGTCTCGCCGTTCATGGCGGTGTCCGGTTATTACCGCTTCCGTTTTTATGCCAAAAGCGAGCCGGGTAGTGTAGCCCGCACTATGCCGAACTGGCGGCTGGCCTGTATCGACCACGGCGATGCCGCCGGCGATCTGTTGCGTACGGCGCTTTCCGGAGATGCCGTCCCAATGGACAGCGGTGCCTTGCTCAAGGCATTTTTCAACTACCCCTTGCTGACCCTCGGGGTGGTCGTCCGTATTCACTGGCAGGCGCTCAGGCTGTGGCTCAAGCGCGTGCCTTTTTTCAGCAAACCCGAACCCCCGCTCGAGGAGACGACGCGATGAATGCCCAGCAAAACACCCTCAATTATTCACCCTCACGTTCAGCCAGCTCGCCTCCGCGCAATGCAATTGCCGTACTCAATCTGCTCGAAAAAATCAGGCACGGAACGCTGGAAGTCCGCTTGCCTGACGGATCGCATCGTTGTTTCGGGCAGGGCGGGGCATCGCTGACCCTGGACATTGCCGACTGGTCGGTGTTCGATCGGATTCTTGAGCGCGGTGATGTCGGTTTTGCCGAAGCCTGGATAGACGGCGAGTGGGATGCCCCCGACTTGCCCGCCCTGCTGACGCTGCTGGCCAACAATCGCGAGGTTCTTGCCCAGGCCGTCTATGGGCAGTGGTGGAGTCTTCTGGCCGCGCGCTTCAGGCATCTGTTCAACGCCAACACGCGCACCGGTTCGCGGCGCAACATCATGGCCCACTACGATCTGGGTAACGATTTTTACCGCTTGTGGCTGGATTCGACGATGAGCTACTCGAGCGCGATTTTTTCCGGCGATGCCAGCCGCTCGATGGAAGCGGCTCAACGCGCCAAGTATCGGCGCATCCTGCGTCGTCTCGATGCCCGGCCCGGCCAACGGGTGCTCGAAATCGGTTGCGGCTGGGGCGGTTTTGCCGAAGTCGCGGCGAGTGAATTCGGCTTGAATGTCCTCGGCGTGACGCTTTCGCCGGCGCAGCTCGACTATGCCCGCCAACGCATGACGAACGCCGGGCTGGAAAATCAGGTGAGGCTTGAATTGTGTGACTACCGTGATCTCTCCGGCGAGAAATTTGATCACATTGTCTCCATTGAAATGTTCGAGGCCGTCGGCGAACGCTGGTGGCCGAGTTACTTCAGCACCCTCCAGCGCATGCTGGCTCCGGGCGGGCGCGCTGTGGTGCAGAGCATCACCATCAAGGACGAGTTGTTTGCGCGCTACCGGCGCGGCACCGATTTCATCCAGCAGCACGTTTTTCCCGGCGGCATGCTGCCCAGTCCCACGGTATTCGGCCAGCAGGCGGCCAAGGCGGGACTGAGCGTACGTGACGTTTTTGCCTTTGGCGCGGATTACTCACGCACGCTGGCCGAATGGTCGGCCAACTTCGAGCGGCAGTGGCCGGCGATTGAGGCGCAGGGCTTCGACACGCGTTTCCACCGCCTGTGGCAGTTCTATCTGGCGTATTGTCAGGCCGGTTTCAACAGCGGCTGTACCGATGTCATGCAGTTCGAGCTGGTGCATCGGCCATGAAACGCTGGTTGCTGCTGGCTCTTTTTGTCGCGGCGACGGCACAGGCGTTGCCGCTGCCAGACTCCGCTCGCCAGGGCGTGCAAGGCTGGCGACAGTGGGGTAGCGGTGAGATGCGCTGGTTCGGTTTTTCGCTCTATCGCGCCACCCTGTGGGTTGCCGGAGCCTCGCCGGAATCGTCGCCAAGCGCCCTGCAGCTCGAGTACCGGCGCGATATCCCGCGCGAACGGCTGGTGCAGACCAGCCTCGACGAAATGCGCCGGCTCGGTGCCGACGAGGCGCAGCTGAAACGCTGGGAGGCCGATCTGCGGCGCGTCTTCCCCGAAGTGAAGGAGGGCGAGAGTATTGTCGGCGTGCATTATCCGGGGCGCGGTGCGAGTTTCTATCATCAGGGACTCGCCACCGGAGACGTGGCTGATGCCGAGTTCGCCCGCAACTTCTTTGCCATCTGGCTCGATCCGGCCAGCCGCAGCCCGGCCTTGCGCGCGGCGCTGCTGAAGGGGGCGGAAGGGTGAACCTCTCTACTGCGCTGCCTATGCCACACCGCCAACTGCTGGCTTACGGTGCGCTGGGTTTGCCGCTGGCCATGGCGGCGCTGCCGATCTATGTGCATGTGCCGCGACTTTACGCTGAGGTCTCAGGGATGAGCCTGAGCCTGCTCGGCGCGCTGTTGCTGCTGGCGCGGCTGACCGATGCCGGCATGGATCCGTTGCTCGGGGCCTGGAGCGATCGCGCTGCGAAGCGTCAGCATCTGATTCTTCTGGCCTTGCCGCTGCTGGCGCTGGGCATGGTGGCTTTGTTGAACCCGCCGGTAAGCGGCGCACCGCTGTGGCTGATGGGCTCGATGCTATTGACCTACTTCGCCTTTTCGTTGGCCAGCGTCGCCTATCAGTCCTGGGGCGCCGAGCTGGGGCGTGATTCGAGCGAAAGAACCCGGCTTACCGCAAGTCGTGAGGGCTTCGGCCTGCTCGGGATTGTGCTGGCAGCGGTCTTGCCCGGGCTGCTTTCAGGCAGTGCGGCGAACGGGCTTTCCGGGCTGGCCTGGGTTTTCGTTCCGCTATTGTTCGGCTTGGCCGCGCTGACCTTATGCGGAGCGCCAAGCGCCTTGCCGCGCGCACCAGCTCACGGTCATCTGCTCGGCGGTCTGTGGCGCGTGCTCGGCGAGTTGCGTTTTCGTCGACTGCTGACGGTGTTTGTGGTGAATGGCGTTGCCGCCGCCCTGCCGGCGACGCTGGTACTGTTCTTCGTAGCCGATGTGTTGCAGGCCGAAACCTGGGGCGGGGCCTTTCTGGCGCTGTACTTTGCCAGCGGCATCGCTTTTCTGCCCCTGTGGGTGGCCTTGTCGCGACGCTGGGGCCGGGTTCCTGCCTGGGTGTTCTCGATGGGCGTAGCCATCGCGGCGTTCTCGTGGGCCTGGAGTCTGGGTGCCGGTGAGGTCGGGGCCTTCGCGCTCGTTTGCCTGCTTTCCGGCGCGGCGTTGGGCGCTGACCTGACGCTGCCCGCCGCACTCTTGGCCGATCTGGCTGAATCAGGCCAGGGCAGCGCCGCTCAGGCCGGAGCCTATTTTGGCTGGTGGAACCTGGTCGCCAAACTCAATCTGGCGCTGGCCGCCGGCCTGTCGCTGCCCCTGCTTGACCTGGCCGCTTACCGGCCGGGCGATTTTGCCTCAACCGCTGGCTTGTCGGCGGTCTATTGTCTGCTGCCCCTGTGCTTTAAAACCCTTGCCGCCGCGCTGGCCTGGCGCTGGCGGAATACTCTGGAGTCGTCATCATGAAAAATTTGTGGCTAGCCTGTTTTGCCTGTGGAATCATCGGTCTTGGAGGATGTGCCGGGACGCCCGTCGAGCGCTACCGTGCGGAAAAGCCGGTGCTCGATCTGGCGCAGTATTTCAACGGCACGATTGATGGCTGGGGAATGTTCCAGGATCGTTCGGGTCAGGTGATCAAACGCTTCCACGTGGTCATCGACGCGCGCTGGGAGAAGCGCGAAGGGGCTGATGTCGGCGTGCTCGACGAGAACTTCAGCTGGTCTGACGGGACAACATCGCGGCGGGTGTGGACGATTACCCGCGTCGATGCCACGCGCTACGTCGGCCGCGCCGATGATGTGGTCGGCGAGGCGCTAGGCGAAGCTGCCGGAAATGCCTTGCGCTGGCGCTATGTGCTAGCGCTGCCGGTCGACGGCAAAGTGTGGAATGTTGATTTCGACGACTGGATGTTCCTGATTGACGACAAGGTGATGCTCAACCGTTCAGCGATGAGCAAGTTCGGGTTCAATCTGGGTGAAGTTTCGCTGAGCTTTACGCGGCGCTAAGGAGAGCTAA
>JBAXHE010000059.1:0-17769 GCA_037139055.1 Betaproteobacteria bacterium
ATTTGCTTCATTAACGTCGATCGCCTGACGAGTTGCCTGCTCACCTTTGCCCGCCCTGTCGAAACCAGTGCACCCCCACCTAAGAACTCTGCGAAACCCTTAGGTGGAGATGGCGGGAATCGAACCCGCGTCCAGAACGCCTCCAGATTGCCGGAATTACAACCATGCTTCTATTATGGGGCCGGAGGGGTCGAGTTTCAAGGAAGCGGCTTATCTTTTTTCGGTTTTATCTGCTTTCAGCAGAATCCACAGCGCGCCTTCGCCGCCGTCGCACGACGGCGCGTGGCAGAAAGCCAGGACGTCCTGGCGCCGGCTCAGCCAGCCCTTGACCAGTTGTCTCAGGATGCCTGAGCGCCCCGGCGAGCCGAGGCCGCGGCCGTGCACGATGCGTACGCAGCGCTTGCCGGTGCTATGCGAGTGGGCCAGGAAGCGCGAGACTTCATCGTGGGCTTCGTGGCGGTTGAGACCGTGCAGATCGATATGGTTCTGGATTGACCAGCGCCCCCGTCGCAGATCGCGCAACACCATGCGTGATACGCCCGGGCGCAGGAAGGAATCGACATCGCCGATGGCCAGCAGGTCATCGATGTCAAACGGGCCTTGCAAGGATTCGCTGATTGCTGCGGCTTCGTCGCGTTCACGCTGAATTGGGCGCGGACTCGGTTTGGGCGGAGTAAAGGCGATTCTTTCTGCCGCCCGCAAGGGCACCGCGCCCTCAATGGCAGCATGGAAAGCGGCCAGTTCTTCCGGAGTGGGGTGCTGCCGCTGGGTCATGAGGAGAGTTTAAAAATGATTTTTAACCACGAAGAGCACGAAGAGCACGAAGAAAAAATAAAAAAACAACAGCTTAGTTAGTTGTGCCTTCCGCAAGAGGTAAATCGGTTTAACTCTTTTGCATTCTTCGTGCTCTTCGTGTCCTTCGTGGTTAATTGCCTTTAGTTTTCAAGGCTATCGAGATAGCGCTCGGCGTCGAGCGCAGCCATGCAGCCGGTGCCGGCCGAGGTACAGGCCTGGCGGTAGATGTGGTCCTGCACGTCGCCGGCAGCGAAAACGCCGCGAATGCTGGTCTGCGTGGCATTCCCCTTACGTCCGCATTCGGTGACGATGTAGCCGCCATCGAGTTCTAGCTGCCCGGTAAACAGGTCGGTATTGGGTTTGTGGCCGATGGCAATGAATACCCCCATGAGCGAAATGTCTTCGGCTTCTCCGGTTTTCACGTTCTTGATGCGCATGCCGGTGACGCCGGTCTTGTCGCCGAGGACTTCATCGAGCGTCGAATTCCACTTGACCGTGACCTTGCCGGCAGCTTCTTTCTCGGCCAGCTTGTCCTGCAGAATTTTCTCACTACGGAATTTGTCGCGGCGATGCACGACGGTGACGTGGCTGGCGATATTGGCCAGATACAGCGCTTCTTCGACGGCCGTGTTGCCGCCGCCGATGACGGCGACCGGCTTGTTCTTGTAGAAAAATCCGTCACAGGTCGCGCAGGCCGAGACGCCGCGGCCGGCGAAGGCTTCTTCCGACGGCAGGCCGAGATACTGGGCCGAGGCGCCGGTGGCGATGATCAGCGCGTCGCAGGTATAGGTTCCGGCATCACCGATCAGGGTGAAAGGTTTTTCGCTCAGTTTGGCCGTATGGATGTGGTCAAAAATGATTTCGGTTTCAAAACGGCGGGCATGTTCCTCAAAGCGTTGCATCAGCTCCGGTCCCTGAACCCCCTGGGCATCGGCTGGCCAGTTATCAACCTCGGTGGTGGTCATGAGCTGGCCGCCTTGCGCCATGCCGGTGATCAACACCGGCTTGAGGTTGGCGCGGGCGGCGTAAACCGCCGCCGTGTAACCGGCCGGGCCTGAACCGAGGATCAATAGGCGGCAATGGCGTGTCGTTTGGCTCATGTCTATTCCTTTAAGGGCAAAGTCAGAGCGAAATTATAACCGGCAATGTTCAATGCCCATGCGCTCCAGTGAGCTCTGGATCGTATTTTCAGGTCAAGTTCCGGAAGCACTGTTTTGATCTGCCCGGATGTGGCCGACAGGCGGCTATAATCATGCTTTTACCGCTAATAACACTTGTGACCTGATGGCTTTGCCGCGAAAACCACTTGAACGGGCTGGTAACGTTTCTCCAGAACCCGGTCCGCTCCCCGAGAAAATTGCACTCATCCTGCAGGAGTCTCGCTGGCTGGCGTTGATCGCTTTGGCGGCGTTTCTGGCCCTGGCGTTGTCGGGTTACCAGCGCGGTGATCCGGGCTGGTCGCACGCGGTTCACGGCGGTCTCCTGCACAACCCGGCGGGTCGCGGCGGTGCCTGGATCTCGGATTTGCTGCTCTATGTTTTTGGCCTGTCGGCCTGGTGGTGGGTGATTTTGCTGCTGGCCATGGTCTGGTGGGGCTATCGCCGGCTCGATGGTTTGCGCACCTTTGATCGTCGCCCGCTGTACATTGCCCTCGTCGGCTTCATCGTTCTGGTGGTGGCCAGCAGTGGGCTGGAAGCGCTGCGTTTTTATTCACTCAAGGCGCAATTGCCGCTGGCGCCCGGTGGCATGCTGGGCATTGAAATCGGCAAGGCGTCGGTGCGTTATCTCGGCTATACCGGTGCAACGCTGACCCTGATTGCCCTGTGGGCGCTGGGCTGGAGCATCTTTTCGGGCATGTCGTGGATTGGCCTGGTTGAACGGCTCGGTGCGCTGCTTGAAGTCTCCTATTGCGGAGTTCGCGACCTGATCGAGCGCTGGCAGGACCGGCGTATCGGTCGAGAGGTGGCGCGGGAGCGTGATGCGGTGGTTGAGGACGAGAAGCGCCGGACGCCCTTGCATGAGCCGATCATCATCGAGGTGCCGGAGCCGGTGCCGGTGCGTTCGGTCAAGGCCGAAAAACGGATTGAACGCGAACGTCAGGTGCCCTTGTTCCCCGAGGCGGTTCACGGCGGGCTGTTGCCGCCGCTGCATCTGCTCGAACCGGCACCTGAGCAGACCGACCGGGTGAGCGCGGAAAGTCTCGAATACACCTCACGCCTGATCGAGCGCAAGCTGGCGGACTTTGGCGTACAGGTCAAAGTCCTCGCGGCGTATCCCGGACCGGTGATTACGCGTTACGAAATCGAGCCGGCGGTCGGCGTCAAGGGCGCGCAGATTGTCAATCTGGCCAAGGATCTGGCACGCGCCCTGTCGATGGTCTCGGTACGCGTCGTCGAAACGGTCCCCGGCAAGTCCTGCATGGCGATCGAGTTGCCCAATGCCAAGCGGCAGATTGTGCGCCTGTCCGAGATCATTTCCAGCAGCGCCTATCACGACATGTCGTCGCCGCTGGCCATGACGCTGGGCAAGGACATCGGCGGTCATCCGGTAGTCGTCGATCTGGCCAAGATGCCGCATCTGCTGGTCGCGGGAACCACCGGGTCGGGCAAGTCGGTCGGCATCAACGCGATGATCCTCTCGCTGCTTTACAAGTCCGAGCCGGACAAGGTGCGCCTGATCCTGGTCGACCCGAAGATGCTCGAACTGTCGATTTACGAAGGCATCCCGCATCTGCTGGCGCCGGTCGTCGTTGACATGAAACAGGCGGCTAATGCGCTGAACTGGTGCGTTGCCGAGATGGAGCGGCGTTACAAGCTGATGTCGGCGATGGGTGTGCGCAATATCGCCGGCCTTAACCATCGCATCAAGGACGCCGAAAAAGCTGGAACGAAACTGCCGAATCCACTGAGCCTGACGCCGGAAGCGCCGGAGCCGCTGGTCTCGATGCCGAATATCGTGGTGGTCATCGACGAGCTGGCCGATCTGATGATGGTCGCCGGCAAGAAGGTCGAGCAGCTGATTGCCCGGCTGGCCCAGAAGGCGCGGGCATCAGGCATTCATCTGATCCTGGCGACGCAGCGCCCGTCGGTCGATGTGATTACCGGACTGATCAAGGCCAACATTCCGACGCGCATGTCTTTCCAGGTGTCATCGAAGATCGATTCGCGCACCATTCTCGACCAGATGGGCGCCGAAGCTTTGCTCGGGCAGGGCGATATGCTCTATCTGGCACCGGGATCGGGTTATCCGACGCGGGTCCATGGCGCGTTTGTCGCCGACGAAGAAGTGCACCATGTGGTCGATTACCTGAAGCGTGCCGGTGCGCCGGATTACGTCGAGGGCGTGCTCACAGGTGGTGGTCTCGATGATGACGGCGAGGGTAGTAATGGGGATGGCGAAGCAGGCGGCGATGCCGAAGCCGATCCGCTTTACGACCAGGCCGTTGAAATTGTTTTGAAGAACCGCCGCGCTTCGATTTCGCTGGTACAGCGGCATCTGCGCATTGGCTACAACCGCTCGGCCCGGCTGATTGAAGCGATGGAAAAGGCCGGTCTGGTTTCAAGTATGGATGGACGGGGTGGCCGCGAGGTGATTGCCCGTCGGGAAGAAAATTGATGCGAAAAATTGTTTTTACTGTGGCCATGATGCTGCTCGTGCCGCTGGCTCAAGCCGGTGCGGTCGACAAGCTGCATCGTTTTCTCGAATTGACGAAAACCGTACGTGCCGAGTTCTCGCAGATGGTTGTCGCCAAGAACGGCAATCGCCCGCAGCAGTCGGTTGGCGTGATGATCCTCTCGCGCCCGGGAAAATTCCGCTGGCAGATCGCCAAGCCCTATAACCAGCTGCTGGTCGGCGATGGCGAGAAAGTCTGGATGTACGACCCGGACCTGCGCCAGGTGACGGTCAGGAAAATGAGCACAGCAATCGGCGGCACTCCTGCGGCCTTGCTGGTCGGAGAGAGCGGTGGCAAAAGCGCGCTGGAGAAGAGTTTCAATCTGAAAGAGGCCGGTGAGAGCGAAGGGCTGGAGTGGCTCGAAGCGACGCCGAAGTCGCCGGACAGCGGCTTCGAGAAAATGCGCATTGGTTTTGCGGGAAATGATCTGAAAGCGATGGAGCTTTTCGATAATTTCGGCCAGACCACGACGCTCTACTTCACCCACCTAGAACGCAATCCGGTGATTGCGCCGTCGCTGCTGCGTTTTACCCCGCCTGCCGGAGCCGATGTCATCGGTGAGTGATCTTTTCTCCCTGTCGCATCCGGTTCCCCTCGCCGAAGCGCTCCGACCCGCGACGCTCGACCAAGTGATCGGCCAGCAGCATCTGCTCGGCCCGGGCAAGCCTCTTCGACTGGCTTTCGAAGCGCGCAAGCTGCATTCGTTGATTCTCTGGGGGCCGCCTGGCGTGGGCAAAACGACCCTGGCGCGCCTGATGGCCAATGCCTTCGATGCAGAATTCATGGCCCTTTCGGCGGTGTTTTCCGGGGTCAAGGACATCCGCGAAGCGGTGGCTCAGGCCGAGGCCGTGCGGGCGCAGTTTGGCCGTCCGACGATTCTGTTTGTCGACGAAGTGCACCGCTTCAACAAGGCGCAGCAGGATGCCTTCCTGCCTTACGTCGAGGGCGGGCTGCTGACGCTGGTCGGGGCCACGACCGAGAACCCTTCTTTTGAAGTGAACTCCGCACTCCTTTCACGCGCTTCGGTGTATGTGCTCAACCCCCTGTCCGAAGACGAGATGGGGGTGCTCTTCGAACGTGCCTGCAAACAGGCACTGCAGGGCTTGCGTTTTGACGACGATGCGCGTTCGCGGCTGATCGGTCAGGCCGATGGCGATGCGCGCCGCCTGATCAACCTGCTCGAGCAGACGCGCACAGCGGCCGAAACGGCGGCGATTACGCAGATCGATGGCGCTTTCATCGACAATACGCTGGCGCAGAGCCTGCGCCGCTTTGACAAGGGCGGCGACGCCTTCTACGACCAGATTTCGGCGCTGCACAAATCGGTCCGCGGTTCCAATCCCGACGCCGCGCTCTACTGGTTCTGCCGCATGCTCGATGGCGGCGCCGATCCGCGCTACTTGGCGCGGCGCATCGTGCGCATGGCCTGGGAAGACATCGGGCTGGCTGATCCGCGGGCGATGCAGATGGCCGGCGATGCAGCGGCGACCTACGAGCGCTTGGGTTCGCCCGAGGGCGAGCTGGCGCTGGCCGAAACGGTGATCTATCTGGCGCTGGCGGCCAAATCGAATGCCGCTTACGTCGCGTATAATGCGGCGCGGGCTTTTATCGCCAAAGACGGATCGCGACCGGTGCCTCTGCATCTGCGCAATGCGCCGACCCGGCTGATGAAAGAACTCGACTACGGCAAGGATTACCGTTACGCGCACGATGAGGCCGGAGGCTATGCCGCCGGCGAGGACTATTTCCCCGAGGGAATGCCGCCCACGACCTGGTATCGGCCGGTCGGGCGTGGGCTGGAGATCAAGATTGGTGAGAAACTGGCGCATCTGCGCGAGCTCGATCGCCAGGCCGTGGCAAAGAATTCAAAAGAACCGAAGAACACTGAGGACTGAACATGCTTGATATACAACTGTTGCGTACGAACATTGAAGCGGTATCGGCCAGGCTGGCGACGCGGGGCTATACGCTCGACAGCGCAGCTTTCCAGACCCTTGAAGCCGAGCGCAAGACGCTGCAGACGCGGACGCAGGAGCTGCAGGCCAGCCGCAACAGCCTGTCCAAGCAGATCGGCATGCTCAAGGGCAAGGGCGAGGATGTTTCGGCGGTGATGGCTGAAGTTGCCGCATTGAAAGACGAGCTGGAGGCCAACGAAGTGCGTCTGGCCGAACTGCTCAAGGAGTTTGACGCCTTCGTCGCGCTGATCCCGAATATGCCACAGGAGAGTGTTCCGCTCGGCAAGTCGGAAGCCGATAACGTCGAGGTGCATCGCTGGGGAACGCCGTCGAGCTATGATTTTCCGGTCAAGGATCACGTTGATCTGGGCGAATCGCTGGGACAGCTGGATTTTGCCACCGCCGCCAAGATTGCCGGTGCACGCTTTTCGCTGATGAAGGGGCCGCTGGCGCGTCTGCATCGCGCTCTTGCCCAGTTCATGCTCGATGTGCATACCGAGGAACACGGCTATACCGAAGTATATGCGCCCTATTTGGTCAATGCGGCGAGCCTGATGGGCACCGGGCAGTTGCCGAAATTCGAGGAAGACCTGTTCAAAATCGTGCGTGCTGACGCCGAGCCGCTGTATCTGATCCCGACGGCCGAAGTGCCGGTGACCAACATCGTGCGCGACGAGATCCTGGCGGCGGAGTCGCTGCCGCTCAAGCTGGTCTGCCATACCCCGTGTTTCCGTTCGGAAGCCGGTTCCTACGGCAAGGACACGCGTGGCATGATCCGCCAGCACCAGTTCGACAAGGTCGAGCTGGTTCAGATCGTCCCCCCCGAACAGTCGAACGACGCACATGAGGCGCTCACCCGCCATGCCGAAATCATTCTTGAAAAGCTCGAGTTACCCTACCGTCGCGTGGCACTATGCACGGGTGATATGGGCTTTTCGTCAGCCAAGACCTATGACCTCGAAGTCTGGCTGCCGGCGCAGAATACCTATCGCGAAATTTCCTCGTGCTCGAACTTCGAATCATTCCAGGCGCGCCGCATGCAGGCGCGTTATCGCAACGACAAGAACAAGCCGGAGCTGGTGCATACCCTCAACGGTTCCGGCCTGGCCGTCGGCCGCACGTTGGTGGCGATATTAGAGAATAACCAGCGCGCCGATGGCAGCATCATCATCCCGGCGGCATTGCGGCCCTATATGGGGGGGGCGGAGCTGATCGTTTCGACGCTCTGATTGTTGTAGTTCAGCGCGAAGCCGGCGGGATGGAGAAAATCTGCCGGTACGCCGGTTCGACTTCAAATCGATCCGGGTTCGTCCGTTTGTTTATCCCCTGCGCGGATTCGTGTTTTCTTCTCATCGGAGGAAAGGCGTTGTAGGGGCGCTCATAACGATTGAGGATGTCGTTATAGACGCGGGTGTTTTCCGCCATGATCACCGCTTCGCCGCCTCGGCCCTTGCCAGATTTCAGTCGGCTGTAGAACTGGGGTTTGGCGAGCAGGGGCAATACCTTCTTCATGCTGTACCACGAGTCGGGGTCGGAGCTTAGCGTTTTGGCCAGAAAACGTGCGGCATTCAGGTGACCCATGCCGACGTTATAGGCGGCCAGCGCCATCCACGTCCGGTCGGGTTCGCCAATGCTGTCGGGCAGGGCATCGCGTAAATCCCTGAGATATTGCGCGCCGGCGCGAATGCTCTGTTCCGGATCGAGTCGATTGCTGACTTTCAGTGAATCGGCTGTATCCCCGGTCAGCATCATTATTCCGCGTACGCCGGTCGGGCTGGTGGCCAGCGGATCCCATTGCGATTCCTGGTAGGCCAGCGCAGCCAGCAGGCGCCAGTCAATACCGGTGCGGATTTGTGCCGTGTGAAAGAGGCCGCGGTACAGCGGCAGGGTAGAGTTCAAGCGTTCCATGAAGTGCAGGATGTCGTCCTGTGTCAGGCGATCGACATGACCGAAATAGCGATCCCTCAGGCGAGCCATTTCACCGTTCTTCTGGGTGCGTTCAAGAAAACTGTTGGCTTCGGAAATCAGTTCCGGATCAACGCCGTGGGCAAAAAGCCAGACAATCGGTTTGGCGGGTCCGATTTCCAGAGAGTCCTGCAGCTCGGGGAAAAAATTGTTGCCGATGCTGAACACGGCATTGTTGACCAGCGCACTCTCATGACGAAGTTTTTCAACGCCTTCCATGAGGTCAAGCTCGCTGTCGGAATGCATCGCGGTAATCTTGAGATCAGGAACGGTCTTCATCACTTCCTGTAGTGCGGTTTCCTGCCTCGATCCTTCGATTACGTAAACATTCTTGTTAGCGAGCTGCTTGATATCCGTAATCGGTAGTGAGGCTTCATGAGTGACCAGAATGTTGCGGCTCTCGAAATAGGGAACACTGCTGCGGATGTCCGGTTCTTCGGTGGGAATTTGCCAGGCCGCAGCAAAGTGAGCTTCACCATTCATCAGTCGGCGCAGAACGTCGGCATCGCTCTTGGCGATAATGAAACGGGCTTTAAGTCCCTTTTCCTGAGCAAACATCTGTACCAGATCGTGGTCAAAACCACTTGCCTCCTTGTTTTTATCAACCGAATAGGTGGTTACACCGACCCGCGTCAGGATGACGAGTTCGCCGTCCTTTTTTAGCGGCTGCTGGATCGATTCGCTGCAGCCAGCGAATAAAAAGGGTAACAGCAGGTTGGTGATCAGGAATAGACGCATTTTGGGTCGACTTGTGCTAATATTCTGCCCCGACGGAGAGGTGGCAGAGTGGTCGATTGTACCTGACTCGAAATCAGGCGTACTGCAAGGTACCGTGGGTTCGAATCCCACCCTCTCCGCCAACGGACATAAAGCCCTGATTTCATAGTCAGGGCTTTTTTTCGTAGGTTTTTCTTGTTTGCTACAAGAGAGTGCTACAAATGTACTCTACCTACGGAACGCAATATGTCACACTATGCACCTTATCTGCAACGCAGAGGCTGTGGCCTGACATTCCGTATTTCTGTTTCACCGGACCTGCACGGCATTGTCGACGGGTTAGAAATTACCAATGCACTGCATGCGACCGATAAGCGCGTGGCAATGCCCCTGAAGCCTCGAATGCCAATGAGTGCAGATGGACAATAACTGCCATACTCCCTCTCATCTAATTGATGACATACTCGGCTTATGTTGAAATTTACATGTTGCGATGAGGTCCGGCAGTTTTCCTCGACAGACCAGGCGCTTGTTTTGCGCGGGATAACGCGAGGCTACGAACGCGAATGCTTGCGCGTGGACGCCAGCGGTCATCTAGCCCAGACCCCTCATCCGTTGACGCTGGGTTCGAAACTCACTCACCCCTGGATTACCACCGACTACGCCGAAGCGCTGTTGGAGTTCATCACCCCCCCGTCACAAGACCCGGCATTCCCCCTGGATTTTCTGCGCGACCTCCACCGCTTCACGGCCAGGCAATTGCGAGAAGAAACCATGTGGGCTGGCTCCATGCCCTGCGTCGTAGGTGACGACAAGAGTATCGCTATCGCCAACTACGGCACTTCCAACTCCGCCATGATGAAGTCTGTCTATCGCGAAGGCCTGGGCCTTCGCTATGGGCGCCACATGCAAACGATTGCCGGGGCACATTACAACTGGTCGCTGCCTGAAGAATTCTGGGTTATTTTGAAAGACTGCTGTTCCGTAAAAGGCCTCATGCAGGATTTTGTCAGTGAGCGTTATTTTGGATTGATTCGCAATTTTCTACGTTTTGGCTGGCTGATTCCCTATTTGTTTGGCGCCTCGCCAGCGATCTGCCAATCCTTCTTGCAAGGCCGCCGCTCAGACCTCCAGGAACTCGTGCCAGGAACCTTGTTTCGCCCCTACGCGACCAGCCTGCGTATGAGCGACCTGGGCTATCAGAACCGGGCGCAGGATCAACTGCACGTCAGTTTTAATTCATTGGCCGAGTACGCCCAGGCACTGGAGACGGCGATTCGCACCCCCGACCCATTTTACGAACAGTTGGGCGTACGCGATGGGGTACGCTGGAAGCAACTCAACGCGAACCTGCTGCAAATTGAGAACGAATTTTATGCCGGCATTCGGCCCAAACGCATTGGCAAGAAGGGCGAGCGTCCTGCGCTGGCCTTGACGAAATACGGGGTTGAATACGTCGAGGTGCGTTTGTTTGACCTGAATCCATTCGTGGACATCGGCATTGTTCCCGAGCAAAGCACCTTTGCCGACATCCTGTTGCTGATGTGCCTCTTTCGTCAGAGTCCGCCCATTACGGCCCGCGAGCAGGGCGAAAACGATGAAAACAAGGCCCGCATCGTCAACCGCGGCCGACAGCCTGATCTGAATCTGCTCGTGCACAACCGTGAGCAGCTGTTTCGACCCATTGCCTACGCTCTGTTCGACGACATGGAGCCTTTTGCCCAGATGCTCGATGTGGCCTACGGTGGCAACAATTACGCCACAACGCTGGCTAACCTGCGCACGCGAATTGATCACCCGGAAACCACGCCGTCGGCCCAGGTGCTGGCTGCTGCGACGGAGCGCAAAGGCTATTTTAAATTCGCTATGAAGCAGTCTCGGGAACACCACGACAGCTTGCTGGCCCAGCCGTTGGATGCAGCCGTGTTGGCAAAGTTTGAGGAAAGCGTTCAAGCCTCCTTGACCGAACAGCAGCGATTGGAGTCGCAGCCGCAGGGACGGTTTGAGGACTATGTGGCGAGCTACTACGCATGAGAGTCTCGTCTTTGAAAATGCTCTGGCCGGTGCAGAGCATCGAGTACCCATGTTTCAATCGGAAGTTGCCATTGACCATCACCAATTCATCAGATCGGCGTGGGTCGTGACGACGTATTTGCGGAAACCTGAACCGACATTCTGCATCGGTGACTGATAACCGATCGGTTAAAAACTGGAGTAGCCTCAGCGACAACATGAAGAGGCTCTATAGATATTTTCCTTACTAAGATTCTATACTGCTGTGAAAATGGGGGGGTAGGGGTTCAAGTGCGTCGAATCAGTTGCGTCCGGGTTTTTTTGATCTATATCAAAGAATGACAAGGTCAATCAAGGCTATAAACCATACAGATTGCATGGTGATTCAGGATGGCGAATATTCTAAGGGGGGTGTATGAAGATGCTCGCAAAGCTGGTGAAGGGAATAATGTTTGCGTTGTCCGTGTTCGCATTGATTACGGCAAACGCCGCTACCGCAAAAACTGAAAAATCAAAGGAAGATTCGCAGATTGAGCAAGTCTGCGTCACCTGCCACACAAAGGAAAGTCCTGGCCTTGCTACGGAATGGAAGAAAAGCGCCCACGCCAAGGAGAAGGTTGGCTGCTATGACTGCCACAAGGGCAAGGAGGGCGAAAAAGGTGTAGTTAGACATGAGAAGGACAAAGCCGGCAAGCCTTTGTTCGTCACCACCATCGTAACGCCCAAGACCTGTTCAAACTGCCATGAGAAAGAAGTAGCCCAACAGCAGCGCTCTCATCATGCAAAAGCCGGCGAGATTCTAGCGTCTTTGGACAATATTATGGGAGAGGTTATCGGTGGCCCGCAGGCCGTAAACGCCGGGTGCAAGCAATGCCATGGCGGCAAGGTGGAACTCGATGAGTCTGGTGACCCAACTTACGAAACTTGGCCCAACACCGGTATCGGACGGATCAATCTGGATGGAAGCCGCGGTTCCTGTTCCGCCTGTCATGCGCGACACAGTTTTTCCAAGGCTCAGGCCCGTACGCCGGAAACCTGCAGCAAGTGCCACTTGGGCCCCGACCATCCGCAGATGGAAATCTACAATGAGTCAAAGCACGGGATTCTTTATCGCGCCAAGATCGATGAAATGAATCTGAAATCGAAGAAGTGGGTGCCTGGAGTGGATTACACAGCAGCTCCGACCTGCGCTACATGCCATATGGGCGCTACCCGCACTCAAGGCGCGACCCACGACGTCGGGGAAAGAATTTCTTGGACACTGCGTCCGGCAATTTCCACCAAATTGAACATGGTACGCCTGGCCAGTGGCGACGAGTTTGACCAGCCCGAAGGCAAACCGCTGCCGAAGATTGGCGACGAACTCAAGGGCTCCAAGGTGACTGAAATCCTGACCTGGGAAGAGCGACGCAAGAAGATGACTAACGTCTGCTTCTCCTGCCACGGTTCCAACGTCATCAACGGACATTACAAGCAGTTTGACGATGTGGTCGAGCTTTACAACGACAAATTTGCCAAGCCCATCGCTGCCATGATGAAAGAGCTCCAGGACAAGGGCTACATCACGGCTGCACCATTCGACGAAAAAATCGAATGGACTTGGTGGGAACTCTGGCACCACGAAGGACGTCGTGCACGCCATGGCGCCTCGATGAACGGGCCAGACTATACGTGGTGGCATGGCATTTACGAAGTCGCACAGAACACCTACTTCAAGTGGATTCCTGAGATGCGTGAAGTGGTGAAGAAGAAAGACGGTAACGAGAAATTTGCCGATGAATTATTGGTCAAGTATTTCAAACCCATTCCCGGTCATGACTGGTACTTCAATGGTATCAGTGCCGATGCGGTCGAAAAAGTCCGCAAGGGGGTCGAAGAGCGATATGGCAAGGGAGCGCTGAAGTAATCGGCGCGGACGGCCCCGGATAAGCCGGTGGCCGTCCCGATCATCCAAGGAGAAACGCTTGAGTTTCAACACCGCGATAGCATGGATCACCCTCGCCGCAGGTCTGCTGGTACCGATTGCCGGAGCTACGGCCGCTACCGAAAGTGCACTTGTCGCCCAAGGCGACAGGCAGTGGGCAGAAGGGCAACTGGACAACGCCAGGAAGAGTTTTGAGAAAGCCGTCGCTGACAATCCTCGCTCTGTCGAAGCCCATATGAAGCTGGGGGGGCTGATGCTTTCCCGGCAACAGTACTCCGATGCGATTCAGACCTACCAGAAGACCATCAGCCTGGACGGCAATAATGCCAGAGCCTGGATTGGATTGGGGATGGCCTATCTGCATATCGGTAACAAGGAGCTTTCCCGGGCCGCCTTCAATGAGGCGATCAGGATTGAACCGGCGCGCAAGGCCAAGTTGGCCAAATTGACGGAGAGTCCAGCCAAAGACTAGGGCGCGCGCTCTGGCTTGCTATTTTTGAAACGCATTCACCAGGCTCATACCATGTTGAAAAAAATTCCGGAAGTAATGCAGTGGTAATTGCACTATTATTTATTCTCACATCCACCGGAGGAATGACATGAAGAAGAGCTTATTGTTTGCCCAAGTCGTTGCAATTGGAATAATCGGCGTATCCGGCAATACTTCGGTTGCGGCGGCCGATCCGGCCAAGATCAACTGGTCGAGAATTCCGGTAACCGTTGTCCCCATGTTCTATCCGGGTCAGTCTTCGTATGAGTGGCTGCGTAGCGACGCGCACAAGAACGCGGCGAAGGAAGTCCGACGCGGCGATTCCTGCACTTCATGTCACGACGAGGAAGGTGCCGAGAAAGATATGGGCAACAAACTGGTCAAGGGCGGACCTCTCGAACCGATGCCAGTCAAGGGCAAGGAAGGCTACAAGGAAGTCAAGGTTCAGGCAGCCTTCGACGCGAAAAATGCCTATTTGCGTTTCCAGTGGAAGACGCAAAATGACTACCCGGGAACCGAACATCAGTATCTGCGCTTCGACGGCAAGGAATGGAAGGTCTGGGGTTTTCCGAAGCTCGACAAGATTGTTCAGGATCGCCAGATGATTGGCATCTACGAAGACCGCATGTCGATCATGATTGACGACGGGAAAGTGCCGGGATTTGCCAATCAGGGCTGCTGGCTGTCCTGCCACGACGGACAGCGCGACATGGCGAAACAGTTTACCAAGGAAGAAGTCGCTGCCAACGCATTGCTGACGGCGATCAAGAAGAGCGACGTGCGCAAGTACCTGCCAGATAGCCGGACCAATCCTTCTGACTGGAAAACCGGCAAGGCCGTTGACGAACTCAACAAGATCAAGGACGCCGGCGGTATTGTTGATCTCATCCAGTGGCGTGCGCACCGCAGCTACGCCGTAAGCATGGCCGACGACGGTTATGTGCTTGAGTGGCGCTTGGGTGATGCTGGCAAAGACATGTTCGGCGGCAATGCCGATGCCAAGACCCATGCGCCAAAATTCATGTGGGATGCGAAAAAGGTCGGCTACAAGTCGATCACGGTCGATCAGTTGCACAAAGGCGATCACTTCCTGGTGCGCGAGCAGAACGCCGTTCCGTTTGATCCGAATGCTGGCTGGAAGGAAGGCGACCTGATTCCCGACTACATCATCAGTCGCGAGGACGCCAAAGGATCGGCAGCCGACAACAACGCCATCGCCAGTTGGAAAGACGGCATGTGGACGCTGGTCATGATTCGCCCACTTGGACTCACCAACAATGACGACAAGGCGCTGAAGGCCGGGGGTATCTACAACGTAGGATTCGGCGTTCACGATGACAACATCACTACTCGGGGACACCACGTTTCGTTCGTGAAGACGCTCGGGCTTGGCGTTAAAAAAGGTGCCAAGGTTGACATCAACGCCGTCAAGCTGCCGTAAGCTAGGCTTTACCCCGCCCCGGACTCAGGTTCGGGGCATGCAGTTCTAACATTTCTGACAATGAGGATGACATGAAAGTGACCAAACCCCTATTGCTTGCGGCAGCTCTCTCTCTGTGCTTCTCCGGCGCTGCCCTGGCGGCGGTAAACGAAGACGCGGCCAAGGAACTAGGCAAGAGCAATGACTGCTTCAAGTGCCATTCCGTGGATAAGACCAAGAAAGGCCCGTCATACAAGAAGATTGCGGCCAAGTTCAAGGGTAATGCCGATGCCGAAGCGAAAATCATAAAGAACCTCACCACCGGCCCAAAGGTCAAGTTGGAAGATGGGACGGAAGAAGATCACAAGATTATCGACACCAAGGACCCGAAGGAACTGAAGAATCTCATCGACTGGATTCTTTCGCGCTAATGGTGTTTTACCCAGCGAGGTAGTGATAACACATAGAGGTGGCCTGGCTGCCTTCATCAATATCGTTTAGGTAGAGGGCGCATGATAACAATTCGTTTGATATTGCGAGCGGTGCTCACAACCACCCTGTTTGGGGTGTTATTGGTGGCCGTGCCGGCCTTGGCGGCCAACCTTGACAACGCCACCTGCCAGAGTTGTCATGATGGCCGGAAGGGATTACTCGAAGTGCCCGGAAGCGAGGGTGAGAAACGGGCCTTGCACGCGATCGGTTCTGGCGATTATGGTCAGAGCGTGCATGGCAAACTTGCCTGCGTGAGTTGCCACACCGACATCATCGACAGCCAGGCCGGCCATAGGAAAGCCGCAGGGGTTAAGCCTCCCGAATGCATTCAGTGCCATGAATCCCTGTGGGGAAAAGCAATAAAAGAAAACACGACTAGCGAGAAGCCGCGCCTCGGAGTGCTGGCCGAGAACATCACCGCTTACAAAAACTCCTTCCATGCTAGGCCGAACAAGGATGACGCTTCCCGCGTCAATGCCACCTGCAACGACTGTCACGATACCCACAGCTTCAATATCCCTGCAAACGATACGCCTGAAAGAAAGGCGTGGCGCCTAAGCGTCCCCCAGGTCTGTGGCGAGAATTGCCACAGCGAAGAATTGGACGAGTACGCCGGGTCGATCCATGGAAAACAAAGTCTAGAGAAACACGACCTGAAGTCTGCTGTCTGCTCTGATTGTCACTCCAGTCATGCCATCGGCAATACCTCGGCAGCGCCGATTAAGTTGGCTATTACTGCGCAGTGCGGCGGCTGCCACGATGCAAACTACACGACCTATAAGAGCACATATCATGGCCAGATCAATACGCTGGGCTATGCTTACACGGCCAAATGCTTCGATTGCCATGGTAGCCACGGCATCCTTCAGGCCAGCAATCCGGCGTCCAAGGTACATCCCAACAATCGCATGAAGACCTGCCGCACCTGTCACAACGGCAAGAATGACCTGCCCGACGCTCCTCCGGGCTTCGCGAGTTTCCAGCCACACGGTCACGCGGGCGACTTCAAGCGTTATCCCGAAATCTGGGTGGCCAACCAGATCATGATCCAGCTTCTGGTCGGTACCTTCGCCTTCTTCTGGCTGCACACCTTGATGTGGTTCTATCGCGAGTACAAGGAACGGCAGCAACGCAAGGGGCAACTCCACATCCAGACCGATGCCTTGGCCGAATTGCCTGCTCATCTGCATGGCAAGCACTTCAAGCGTTTCAGCCGGACTTGGCGCATTGCCCACATTACCTTCGCACTAAGTCTGATGATCCTGACCCTGACCGGTATCCCGCTCTTCTATCCGGAAGCTCCTTGGGCGGCGGCACTGATGCGTGCGCTCGGCGGACCACACGCGGCGGGTCTCATTCATCGCGTCAATGCAGTGATCTTCGGTGGCGTATTTATCTGGCATCTTTTCTACATCGGGATCAAGCTGGCGCGTGACTGGAAGAACTTCCGGATCTTCGGGCCAAACTCGCTGATTCCCGGCCTGCAGGATCTTAAGGACATTATTGCCATGTTCAAGTGGTTCTTGGGCAAAGGGCCGCGTCCGGTGTTCGACCGTTGGACCTACTGGGAGAAGTTCGACTACTGGGCACCATTCTGGGGGGTGACGATCATCGGTGTCAGCGGTCTGATGATGTGGCTGCCGCAACTCACCGCGCAGCACCTGCCGGGCTGGGTGTTCAACGTGGCGGCGATCTTCCACGGTGAAGAAGCGTTCCTGGCGGTGGTCTTTCTGTTTACAGTGCATTTCTTCAACAACCACTTCCGTCCGGACAAGTTTCCGCTGGAATTGGTGATGTTCACCGGGACCGTGCCGCTTGATGAGTACCTGCGTGACCATCCGCTTGAATACCAGCGCCTGTTGGCCTCGGGTGAGTTGCAGAATCATTTAGTCGATGCGCCCTCGAACGCAGCAACGAGGGCCTCGAAGATCGTTGGCTTCGTTCTGATCATGATCGGATTGACCTTGCTGACCTTGGTCGGGATCGGCTTCTTTACGAGCCTGTAACGATTGCCAGGGAGTTAAGAGATGCACCATCGCTCTGTCGCGATGGTGCATCTTAGCTATTCGGCCAACTCAAGTTGATGCGCTTATGATGGTGTGCCCCTCATCCTCAGATCCTCAGGTCGTGCAGCTTGTGGATGCTGGGTGATTTGCGTTAAGTAGGCATGTCGAGCCTATCGTCCGCATGACTGAAGCCCAGTTTGCGCATTTTCTGCCACAGATTCTTTCGGCTGATTCCCAGAAGCGTCGCCGTTTCCATGATTCGCCCCCCGCACCCGTCCAGTGCCCGGCGAATGTAATCGCGTTCGCAAGACTCTAGGTA
>JBAXHE010000060.1:0-17420 GCA_037139055.1 Betaproteobacteria bacterium
GACCACTCCTTCAAATTGAAATACTCGTTAATAATCAGAACAACAACAAACTTTAATTAGTGACTCTCGTGCGCTTGGCCAATATAGACCAGCGCCAGCATCATGAAGATAAATGCCTGCAGCAAAACAATCAAAATATGGAAGATCGCCCATGCGGTACCAGCAACCACCTGCCCGACCCAAAGAATCGGCCCGGTCAGACCCTCGGAACCACCGTAGGCGGCCCCCATCAGGGCGATCAGCATAAACAGCAGTTCGCCTGCATACATATTGCCGAACAACCGCATCCCGTGCGAAACCGTCTTGGCCAGGAACTCGATCATCTGCATCAGGAAATTGGGGATGTAGAGCAAGGGGTGGTTACCGAATGGGGCGGTAAAAAGCTCATGCACCCAGCCGCCCAGACCCTTGATCTTGATGTTGTACCAAATGCACAAGATAAAGACACCAAGCGACATGCCCAGTGTCCCATTGAGGTCAGCCGTTGGTACTACGCGCAGGTAGGCATGCGGGTTGCCCATCAGATTTTGCCATAGGGCTGGCAACAGATCGACCGGCAGGAAGTCCATCGAGTTCATCAGAAAGATCCAGACAAACACGGTCAGCGCCATCGGCGCGACAAACTTTCGCGACTGCTCGCTGTGGATAATGCCCCGGGCCTGATTGGCGACCATCTCAATTAGCATTTCGAGAGCCGCCTGCCCGCGCCCCGGAACACCAGAGGTCACGTTTTTGGCCAGGCGCCACATGGCGAGCAAACCGACTACGCCCATCAGTAACGAGAAGAAAACGGTATCGAGATTGATGACCGAAAAGTCAACAATCGAAGTCTGTGCATGCCCCGTCGTATTCAGTTGGGTCAGATGGTGAACGACGTATTCGCTCGCCGTTGGTGCATTTGCTGCAGCTTCGTGACCTGTAGCCATATTCAGGACTTTTTCCAAAATGCCAAAAAACCTGCTTGCAAAGCAAGCCCCATTCCGATCAGCAGTGAAGGCCAATGCAAATCGGCATACCCCCGTACCACAAACACCAATAAGCCAACCATCAGTGCAATCTTGATTATTTCACCAAGAAAAAAATTCGCTGCGTAGGAGTTTCCAGATCGACTCGCCGTAAACTTCAGGCGCAAGGCAAACAAGAAATTAGGTAGAGCACACACTGCCCCGCCAAGAACTGCTGATACCGCCCCCCGCACTTCAAAAAACACACCGGCAACTGCTGCTGCTGCAATTATTATTAAGACCTGCAGTCGAATGGCTCGAAACATATCAATTCTGTTCAATAACGCCCTGAGCCGGTTCAGTTTATCCGGTCTACTATAAGACCATACACGACCTGAGTCAATATTGTACCCTATTTTTGCGTTTTCTGTCTGAAAACACGCACTTCCGCGTCGCACGGCTTCAGCGCATCCGCTGCAGAATCCCCTCCAGCTGATCGAGATCGCCAAAATCAATCTGAATTTTTCCCGCTCCTTTTTTATTGGTGCGTATTTCCACCTGTGCACCAAGAAAATCGGAAAGCTCCTCCTGCAGCCGCATCACATCCCTATCCGGTTTGGCGGCCTCGGTTTCTTTTACTGGCTTCAAGGCATGCTGCGCCATCCGCTCGGTCTCGCGTACAGACAAACCTTTTTGCACCACCCGCTGGGCCAACTGAATCTGTAACGCTCCCGACAAGGGCAGCAGAGCCCGCGCATGGCCCATGTCGATCCCGCCCTCCATCAGCAACTCCTGCACGGGTGCAACGAGTTGCAGCAGGCGCAGCAGATTGGATGCCGCCGGGCGCGAACGGCCAATGGCATCCGCCGCCTGCTGATGGGTCATGGAAAATTCGTCAATCAAGCGCTGCAGGCCTTGCGCTTCTTCGAGCGGGTTGAGGTTTTCGCGCTGGATATTTTCGATCAGCGCCATGGCCAACGCGGATTCGTCGGGGATTTCCCGGATCAACGTCGGCACCTCTTTCAGGCCGGCCATTTGCGCCGCCCGCCAGCGCCGCTCACCAGCGATGATCTCGTAGCGATCCTCGCCCATCCCGCGCCCTACCGGTCGAACCAGAATCGGTTGCATCAAACCCTGCGCCCGAATAGAGGCGGCCAGCTCTTCCAGCGAGGCATTGTCCATCCGGGTACGCGGCTGATACTTGCCGGGCTGCAGCCGATCAACCGGCAACGACCGCTGTTGCTCGCCGCCCTGGCTTTCATTACCCGCCAACAGGGCATCCAGCCCGCGACCGAGACCTTTTAATTTCATGCTTCCACTCCCTGCTCAGCCACCACGCGAATCACCCCATCGCGGCGATCCAGAATTTCCTGTGCCAGCGCCATGTACGCCAGCGCCCCCTTGGATTGCTTGTCAAACGCCGTCACCGGCTTGCCGTACGACGGCGCCTCGGCCAGACGCACGTTGCGCGGGATGATGGCTTCATAAACCTTTTTGCCGAAGTGGGCGACCAATTCGCCGGAAACCTGTTGCGTAAGTGTTGAACGCGGATCAAATAGCGTCCGCAACAGGCCTTCGATTTCCAGCCGCGGATTGAGATTGGCACGTACTCTTTTCAGCGTCGCCACCAGATCGGTCAGTCCTTCCAGCGCGTAATACTCACACTGCATTGGAATCATTACCGCATCCGCAGCAGCCAGCCCGTTAACCGTCAGCATATTAAGCGCCGGCGGACAGTCCATCAGAACGAAATCGTAGTCGTTTAGCGCAGGGGCCAGGGCATCACGCAGGCGGAACTCACGCCCACTCATCTCGATCAGATCGACTTCTGCTCCGGCCAGCTCACGGTTGGCCGGCAGGATGTCAAAGCCGAACTCGGTTTTCAGCCGCGCTTCACTGAGTGTCGAGCGACCGATCAGTATCTGGTACACCGTCGGCAGCGCATCGCGCTTGGTGATGCCGCAGCCGGTCGTGGCATTGCCTTGCGGGTCAAGGTCGATCATCAGCACGCGCTGACCCAGAATAGCCAGACAAGCGGACAAATTGACCGCTGTGGTGGTTTTTCCAACGCCGCCCTTCTGGTTGGTAACTGCCAGTATTTTTGCCAACTCGACTCCCCCTAAGCTTTGTCTTCCGATCGCGGTTTTAATACCACCAGATGGCGCTCGCCTTCAACCTCCGGAACCTCAAGGCGATGCACCGCCTCCACTTCAATGCCTGCAGGCAATCTACCGATCTCCTCCAGCGGCCACACGCCCTTCATGGCCAACCAGCGCCCATCGGCATTCAACAGGTGGCGTGACAGATTGACAAAATCAGCCAGCTCGGAAAACGCCCGCGAGGTAATCGCCGAAAAGCCAACCGGTGGATGATACTGTTCGACCCGTCCGCAGTGTACAGAAATATTCGACAAACCCAGCTCGATGGCCGCCTGTTGTAGAAAGGCAGCTTTTTTGGAGTTACTGTCGAGCAGGGTCACCGGCATTTCCGGACAAGCAATGGCTAACGGAATGCCCGGCATGCCGCCGCCACTGCCGACATCAAGCAGGTTTCCCGTAGGAACATGCGGCAGTATGGCCAGCGAATCAAGCAGGTGATGACTGACCGCTTTGTCCTGTTCGCGCAACGCCGTCAGGCTATACGTCTTGTTCCATTTGTAGAGCAGCGTGGCGTAGGCCAAGAGTTTTCCCTGTGCCGCGACCGGTAAAGACAGGCGTAACTCGGTCAAGCCCCGTTCAAGCTGCTCTGCCGGGATCATGGGTTGTGGTGCGCCACGACCGCACCGCCCTTTTTCAAATAAACCATGAGGATGGAAATCGCTGCGGGCGTCATGCCCTGAATTCGCGAAGCCTGCCCCAGGGTCTCTGGCCGGTGGCGAACGAGTTTTTGTCGAAGCTCGTTTGACAGGCCGCCAATCAGGCTGTAATCGATCGATTCGGGTAAGCGCATCTCCTCATTGGCCAGACTTTTGGCCACGTCATCCAGCTGTCGGTCGATATAACCCTGGTATTTGGCCTGGATTTCGACCTGCTCAACGACCAGCGGGTCGGCGTGTTGCGGAGCTGGCGCCCCACCTTCGATAGCCATACTCATCAGCATGGGATAGCTGACATCTGGTCGCCGCAGCAGATCGTAGAGCGAATATTCACGCTCCATCGGCTTACCCAACACGCGGGTCGCTTCGTCAATCGACACTTTCGTGGGATGCACCCAGGTCGAGCGCAGTCTTTCCTGTTCGCGGGCAATGGCCTCGCGCTTTTCACAAAACGCCGTCCAGCGACTATCCTCGACCAGGCCAATACGCCGACCATGTTCGGTCAAGCGCATATCGGCATTGTCTTCGCGCAAGGACAGGCGATACTCGGCCCGGCTGGTAAACATGCGGTAAGGCTCGGTCACCCCACGGGTAATCAAATCGTCGACCAACACCCCGAGATAGGCTTCATCCCGACGTGGCGTCCAGGCCTCTTTACCCTGTGCCTGCAAGGCGGCATTGGCCCCAGCCAGCAGGCCCTGCGCGGCAGCTTCCTCGTAACCCGTCGTGCCGTTGATCTGGCCGGCGAAGAACAACCCCTTGATGGCCTTGGTTTCAAGCGAAGCGCAAAGGCCGGTCGGATCAAAGAAATCGTACTCTATGGCATAGCCCGGGCGCAGGATGTGACAGTTTTCCAGACCGCGCATCGAGCGCACCAGGTCCAGCTGCACATCGAACGGCAAACTGGTTGAAATCCCGTTCGGGTATATTTCGTGGGTCGTCAGCCCTTCCGGCTCCAAAAAGATGTTATGGCTGTTCTTGGCCGCAAAGCGATGAATTTTGTCCTCGATGGACGGGCAATAGCGCGGCCCGACGCCTTCAATGACGCCGGTGTACATCGGCGAACGGTCAAGATTATTGCGGATGATCTCGTGCGTTCGCTCGTTGGTACTGGTCACCCAGCAGGGCATCTGCCTGGGGTGCTGGCTGGCTTTTCCGAGCAGGGAAAACACCGGCAAGGGATTGTCCGAGTTCTGCTCGAGCATCACCGAAAAATCGATGGTCTTGCCATCAAGGCGCGGCGGGGTCCCCGTTTTCAGCCGCCCGGCGGGCAGCTGCAGCTCGCGCAGCCGCGAAGCCAGCGAAACCGACGGCAGCTCACCCATACGCCCGCCCGAGGTATTCGCCAGCCCGACGTGAATCTTGCCGTTGAGAAAGGTTCCAGCGGTCAGAACGACCGTCTGTGCGGCAAAGCGCACGCCGAGTTCGGTGACTGCACCAACGACACGATCTCCCTCGACAATCAGATCGTCGCAGGACTGGGCAAACAGGGTCAGATTGGGCTGGTTCTCCAGCCGGCTGCGGATCGCCTGCCGGTAAAGCACACGGTCGGCCTGAGCGCGTGTGGCGCGAACGGCGGGACCTTTGCTCGAATTGAGGATGCGGAACTGAATGCCTGCCTCATCAGTGGCGGCGGCCATCGCGCCATCGAGCGCATCGACTTCCTTGACCAGATGCCCTTTGCCAATACCGCCAATCGATGGGTTGCAGCTCATCGCCCCCAACGTATCAAGGCTGTGCGTGAGCAGGAGCGTCTTGGCGCCCATGCGTGCACTGGCAAGAGCCGCTTCGGTGCCGGCGTGGCCGCCACCGACCACAATCACATCGAAACGGTCAGGAAACTGCATGGGGAATCACTGGCTAATGGAAGTCTGAAGGGATGCGGATTCTACGCCAATTCTCTGAAAAATAACAGGTTTAGCTTATTCACTCGCTTAACACGAAACAACTGTTTTCTGCTGATCATGAAATTCATGGCCAGCGAGTTCATCGCTACCGCTTGATTGACCGCACTCACTCGCGTAAGGTGGTTCAAATGAGCGTACCCGACCAGAACATCACTGCCGAACTTTTGCACAAATTAAGCAAGGAACTGGCGCGCATGCGCGTTCTGCTGGTCGACCGGCACACCACAGCGCGAAATTCGCTGCGCATCATTCTCTCAACGCTGGGGGTGACGACGGTGCATAGCGCCGGAACCTCGGCCGAAGTCCTGCGCCAGGTCAAGGCGAATTCTTTTGACATTATCCTGGCCGACTATTTTCTCGAAGACGGGCGTGACGGCCAGCAATTACTCGAAGAGCTGCGCCAGAAGCATTTGATCTCGCTGTCTACGGTTTTCATGGTGATTACCGCCGAACGGGCTTATAACAATGTCGTGTCGGTGGCTGAACTGGCTCCGGATGATTATTTGATCAAGCCGTTCACGGCCGAGCAATTACAGCGCAGACTGGCTAGAGCCATCTATAAGAAGCAGTTTTTCGAAAAAGTTTTTCTGCACCTCGACAGCGGTGCTTTTACTGATGCCCTGGCAACTTGCGAAACATTAATCGGCAAGGAAGAAATCTTTGCTTTGGATACGCTGCGCTTCAAGGGCGAGATTCTTAATGTGCTCGGCCGCTACGAGGAAGCGCAGGCGGTATATAAACAAGTTCTGGAAAGTGCCACAGTTCCCTGGGCGCGGATGGGTCTGGCAATATCCTTGCGCGGCCAGGATCAACTTCCTGAAGCCGAAGCGCTGGGTTCAGCCCTGATCGACGAGTTCCCCGAGTTTCTTGCGGCCTATGATTTTGTCGCCAGCGTGCGAGAAGAAAGCGGAGACCTTTTAGAAGCACAGGAGGTCCTTCTACGCGCGGCGGAGATCTCTTCAAACAATTCCTTGCGCCAGCGCATGGTCGGTGACATCGCCATCCGCAACAATGACCTGGAAACCGCCGAACGTGCTTACAGCAAGGTTCTCGAGCGGCATCGTGGATCGACCCTCGGGAGCATTGATGATTACACCAACCTCACCCGGGTCATGATCGATAACGGTCACACCGAGGGCGCCAGAAAGATCACCAAGGAATTACGTCGTGACTGGCGCGGCAAGAGCCAGGGGGAGCTCGCGGCGCTGGTCATGGACAGCCTTTGTTCACACCAGGAAGGTGAACCGGACAAAGCTCGACAAGCCCTTGAGAAGGCGCTCGCACTGCATCAGGAATTGGGCGTCGAATCGGGCAATCATTCGCAGAAGATTTCCGTCGACCTGGCGCACGCCTGCCTGGTTTCTGGCAACGAGACCGTTGCTCAGGATATCCTGAGCAAGGTTGCTGCAGAAAATCACGAAGACCGCAACATGATCGCCCAGATCCAGAATGTCTTCATCAAAACCGGCCTTGAGAATACCGGTCAAATACTACTCGCCAAGGTTGGGCGGGAGATTGTCGATCTCAACAACAGCGGCGTGCTCGCCGCCCGTAGCGGTGATCTGGAAGCTTCGGTGCAGATGCTGATCCAGGCCGCTGAACGCGTTCCCAATCTGCAGTTTCTGGTGAACGCCAGCAAGGCGATTTTCACACTGCTTGAGCGCAAGGGCTGGGACGACGAACTCGGCAAGCGGGGTTTGCGCTATCTTGAAATGGCACAGGCCAAGGAAATGCGTAACCCGAAAGTCGTCTCAGCACGCCAGCTTTACTGCCAGGTTTCGCGAAAATTTGGCATCGAGGTCGTCCCGATCCGCGGCGTGCGCTCGACGGACGAAAATACCGGACGTAATAACTAGCTGCTAGCGTAGCGCCACTCGGAGCAAGCGTCTGATCGGCGCCGGGAGTGCAACCGTTTCTACAGCGCCGAACTCGACCCACTCCCATCCAGACTCGGCAACCAGAGGGTGGGTGACCTCCAGCGTGCATAACAGGGTCTGAATGTGCAGGTGGAAATGCGTGAACGTATGCTTGAGTCCTGCCGAAGCCTGCATTCCCAAAAGCCGGCATGCATAGCGCCGAGCCAGTCCTCGCGCCTCGGCAACCCCGCCTTCGGGTAAGCTTAAGAGCCCGCCCCAGATCCCCACGGGCGGACGGCGCTCCAATAATACCCGCTGGCCATCGGTCAGAATCAACAGGCTGGTCTCGCGTTCGGGTACCACCTTCTTTGGCCGCGCCTGCGGCAGCAAATGCTGCCGACCCTGCTGACGCGCGACGCAAGAATCGTATAACGGACAAATGCCACAGAAAGGATTGCGTCGCGTGCAAATCAGTGAGCCCAGATCCATCAATCCCTGGGTGTAGCTTTCGATCGAGCTTTCGGGAAGCAGTGAATCGGCCAGAGCCCACATTTCCCGTTCGGTCTGCGCTGCACCCGGATAACCTTCAATGCCGAAATGCCGTGCCAGCACACGCTTGACGTTGCCATCGAGAATCGCTGAGCGCGTTCCGCTGGAAAAAACGCAAATTGCTGCCGCGGTCGAGCGGCCGATTCCCGGCAAGGAGCTCATCAATTGTGGAGTTTTGGGGAATTCTCCCGAAAAATCAGCGACGACCGCTTGGGCACAGCGATGCAAATTGCGAGCTCTCGCGTAATAGCCTAGTCCAGCCCAGAGTTCGAGGACGACCTCCAGGGGAGCCTGGGCCAGCGAGAGAAGGTCGGGGAAACGCTCAAGAAAACGCAAGTAATAGGGAATAACCGTCGTCACCTGCGTCTGCTGCAGCATGATTTCAGAAAGCCAGATACGATAAGTGTCGCGCGTTCCTTGCCACGGAAGCCCATGTCGGCCGTGTTCTTTTTGCCAGAGAACCAGCGGTGCAGAAAACTGTTGTTCAACCATGGGCAGTCACCAAAAAGTCTAGCCAGGCGCAGACCAGAACACTTTGCTCGACACTCCGACGCGGCAAGGCCATAATCCTGAACAAAGGCCTCGAACCTGTTGTCCTACTATCGATGAAATGCTCGACTATCACTGCACACCTGAACTTCTCTGAAGACTGTTGATCTTAGCATGCCTCAACCCACTCCCCGGAACGCCTAATGACCTGCACATCCGCCAAGGATCAAGAAAAAACCCCTGAGGCTAATGTTTCTTCCTGCCCTGTCAATGACGCAGTGAGCGCTCCCCAGCAGTCGAGTGAGGAGTGCTTTCGTTCTTTCCGCAACGCCTTGGGCCAGTTTGCTACCGGGGTCACCGTGGTCACTTCCGTCGGGCTCGATGGCAATCCGATCGGGCTGACGATCAGCTCATTCAATTCCGTATCCCTCGACCCGCCGCTGATTCTCTGGAGCCTGTCCTTAAACTCGCCGAACCTCGAAACCTTCCGTAAGGCACGCTATTACGCGATCAATATTCTTTCGGCAGAGCAGACTGATGTTTCTTACCGCTTTGCCTCACGTGTCGAAAATCGTTTTTCCGGGATTTCCCAGCGCACCGGCCTGGGCGGCGCACCGCTGATCGACGGGTGTAGTGCGTGGTTTGAGTGTGAAGCCGAAGCGCAGTACCCCGGTGGTGACCACCTGATCCTGGTAGGTCGCGTCGTTCGCTTTGCCCAAGGTGCGTCCGAGTCACCGCTGATCTTTCACAACGGCCGCTACCGCCGCCTTGACCCTTCCGCACCCTAGTATTAATTGTGTATTGCTCAACTCTCGCTGCTTAAACTGAAACTGCTGAACTACGAGGATCGAAATGGCTGACCGTCAAAACACTTCCCGGATGATCATGATGATCACCATTGCTCTGGCATTATTACTAATTGCTGTGATCTGGCCACTCTCCCAACTCGGCAAAGGCGACGCACGATCCGATGATAAGGATGAAGCCGAACTGCGCATCCAACCACTGGCGCGAGTTGAAATGCAGAAGGCCGTCGTCAAGACCGACGGCAAACCGCGCAATGGCCTGACGGTTTACAACTCCATCTGCAAGGCTTGCCATGAAGGGGGTCTGGCCGGCGCACCGAAAACTGGCGACAAGTCGGCGTGGGCGCCGCGACTCGCCTCTGGCAATGCGGCCTTGCTCAAGTCGGCACTGAACGGCAAAAATGCCATGCCGGCCCGAGGCGGTGCAACCGACCTGACCGACGCCGAACTCAAATCCGCCGTCGATTATCTGGTCAAACTGGCCAAATAATCACTCGACTCATCCGCATTGCAAAAGGGGAGGCCATATTCTGGCCTCCCCTTTTGCTTACATCAGCCGCCTCGTCTAGAGACGGCATTCAACTGCTGATTACTTCTTTGCCGCCGGAGCGACTGGTGCTGCAACCGGAGCGGGTGTCGCTGCTGGCGCTGCCGTAGGCGCAGCTTCAACCTTCTTGACTTCCTTGTGTTTGGCATGCGCTTTCTTCTCAGTCTTTAGCGCAGGTTTTGCTGCCGGGGTAACTGCCGCTGAAGTGGCGGTTGCCGGTGCCGGGGCAGCCACAGCAGGCTTCACGGCTTCAACGGATTTGGCCGGAGCAGCCGTCGGAGCTTGCGCAAATGCAGCAGTAGCGAAAGCGGCGGCAACAGCGAGAGCGATGATGTTCTTAAGCATTTGTATCTCCTAATGGGTAAGTTTGCGAAACTCGGTCGGTTCGATGAACTGAGCGTTTTGTTCCGGCCTTGCTAGCATTAACGCGGCAAGTTTCAATTAGGATGTCATGTATTAGGTAACGCCGCGTAACGCTGTGTGACGATGGCATTCGCGGAGAAAAGCCGTACCGACCACCCTGGTGGAAGGCAGTTACGGTTGACGATGAGCGAAACAAATCAGCTCAGAAGGGGTCAGGCGCCGTAAACACTTTCATCGCTCATGATTTCAAGGCCTAGCTGCGCCAGCCGCTTTCTGGCATCGGGGATGTCCTGGACATCCATCATGAAGAAGGCATTTCCGCCCTCATTGACCACACGGCCATAAGCGTTGGTGAAATTGACTTCCGCGGCGACCACGGCCTTGAGCAACTCATCAAGCCCCCCCGGCTTGTCGGCCATCTTGAGCACGACAATTTCGCGCAATGCTGAAGACATTCCGCTGGCATTGATTTTCTGACACGCCAGTTCCGGCTTGGAAACTACCATATTCAGGATGCCCCAGCCGCTGGCCGTGTGATTCAGATGAAACGAGCGGATATTGATCTCGGCTTCGCGTAGCACAGCGGTCACCCGCTCAAGATGGCCCAGTTTGTTTTCCAGAAAAATCGATACCTGATAAGTCATTTCCGCTCTCCTGTGCTTATTTCTTTCGTCGATCAATAACTCGGACGGCCTTGCCTTCGGCCTTGGGAATTGATCCTGGCTCAACCAGCTTGATCAACGGCCGCAACAATACTTCGTCGCGAATAAGATGAGTGATGTGCCGCTGCAGTCGGTCGAGGAAGGCCAGATCGCCTTTGAACCAATCTTTTTTCACTTCAACTTCGACGATCATTTCATCCTGATCTTCAATCGTATCCAGAATGATCCGGTAATCATCTCCGACTTCCGGCAATTTCATCAGCACGCCTTCGACCTGCATTGGAAAGACGTTACAGCCTTTGACAATGAACATGTCATCCGAACGGCCGGAAATGCGGTCTATCCTCCGGTGCGTTCGGCCACAGGGGCAGGCACCGGGAAGGAAGCGCGTCAAATCGCGAGTGCGGTAACGGATCACCGGCATGGCCTGACGATCCAAGGTGGTCATCACCAGCTCACCGATTTCCCCGTCAGGCACCGGCTGCAGGGTGAGCGGATCGATGATTTCGACGACAAAGGCATCTTCCCAAACGTGCAGGCCGTTCTGCTCGGTACATTCGAACGCTACACCGGGACCATTCATTTCCGACAGCCCGAACGAGTTGTATGCCTTGACGCCGAACATTTCCTCAATCCGTTGGCGGTGTTCTTCGGTGTGTGGCTCGGCTCCGATGACCAACGTATGCAGTTGCGTATCCTTTCGCGGATCAAGCCCCTCTTCCCTGAACACGTCGAGCAAGCGCCCCAGGTAGCTGGGTATGGCATGCGCCACGGACGTTCCGAAATCGCGCATCAGCTTGATTTGCCGCAAACTGTTGCCCGCGCCTGCCGGGATGCTCAGGCAACCGAGTTTTTCGATTCCGTACTGGAAGCCCAGACCGCCAGTGAATAATCCGTAGCCGCAGATATTCTGGAACACATCGGTATTGCGCACGCCGGCAGAAAATAGTGAG
Source organism: Betaproteobacteria bacterium (assembly GCA_037139055.1). GTDB lineage: Bacteria > Pseudomonadota > Gammaproteobacteria > Burkholderiales > Rhodocyclaceae > Propionivibrio. Next base: position 11,892 of record JBAXHE010000060.1, read on the forward strand.
CGAGCCATCAGATTGGCCCAGCTGTCGAGGTCGTGCGGGTTATGAAAAACCACGCTGGGGTTTCCAGTCGTTCCGCTCGAACTGTGCAAGCGGACGACGTTGGTTTTGTCGGTGGCTAAAAAGCCCCACGGGAAGCTGCGGCGCAAATCTTCCTTGGTGGTGAACGGCAGCTCGCCTAGCTGCTCGAGCGAAGCGATTCCGCCAGCCGCGGCTTTCACTAACTCCGGCTTCTCTGCGTAACTTGGCGCGTTAATCGCTTGCCGCAAGGATTGCGTCAGGCGTTCTATCTGCAATTTTTGCAGATTCGCCCGGTCAAGGGTTTCCAGCTCTGTTTGCCAGTACATAGGGTTCTGTCGGTGAAGTGAATGCGTTGGCGCAGCAGGAAAAGTTGCGCAAAAACGGAAGTATCCTTGAGCGCCGGGATACGGTCAAATGCTCTTTGCAATAAAGAGAAAGGAGCTTCGAAGCTCCTTTCTCCATCCCCTCACCGGCCACCCGCAATTGGTCTTACTTTTCCGGGAAACACTCGGTCAAATGACTGGCATCCGGCTTGACGCTAAACAGACTGACCACCACCGTGAACAGCAAGGAGACCGGCACGGCATAAACCAGCGGATCAACATCCTTGAATGGCATCCCGGCCCCCAGTGAAGGCACGCCAAAGAGCATCTGGCAGAGCCCGAGCGGCTTTGACACTTTCTCGAAAACAAAAAGAATGATCAGCAAGCTGACCAGCAGTCCGCTCAGGAATCCGGCATGGGCTCCGGCTTTTGTGACGCCTTTCCAGTACAGGCCGAGGGCATAGATGGCGAGGAAGCTTCCAGCGCACAAGCCGAAGAACAATGACGTCCCGTTAACGATGATCGTTGCCCCGTCCTTGAAGAAGGTCGGCAGATAGTACGCCGTCAACGTGCTGATCAGGATTGACCCGAGCATGGCGATGCGCATCACGCTGACCGGTTTTTTGGACTTCATTCCCATGCCCTTTTCCATGATGTCGTGGCCAATGGCTGAACCCATGGTATGAAACTGCGAACTCAAGGTGGACATTGCGGCGGCCAGCAAGGTAATCATGAAGACGGCGGTATACCACTCGGGCATATTGTCCTTGATGAACAGCGGGATCACGTTATCCGGCGAACCAGCGACAGCAATGGCAATCTTGCCGGTGGCATTCATAAAAAACACGTTGGACAGTGCGCCGACGACGAAGGCGACTCCGGTCATCAGCATGATGAAGACGCCCCCGATGACCACACCGCGATTCAGTTCGCGGTCGCTCTTCACGGTCATGAAACGAACGACCAGCTGTGGCTGGGCCAGCACGCCGATACCGACGCCCATCACCACGGTCGAGATCAGCGTCCACCACAGTGACGAAAAGAGTTCCGGCATCGCCGTCCAGCCGCGATGACCTCTGGCCACCAAGGCCGCGGGGACTTTGTCGGCCATCGCCGTCAGCTGCTCGTGCGCGGAAACTACGCCACCCAGACCGCTATAGGCATACCATAACAAGAGCACCATACCGACAACCATGATGCCGCCCTGGAAAGCGTCTGTATACAGCACGCCTTTCATTCCGCCCATCATCACGTAGGCGCCGACGATGATGACAATAGTCAACAGGGCCATATTCTGCGACAGGCCCAAGGCCACGGTCAGGAAGCTCACCCCACCCAACATGACTGCTCCGGCATAGAGCGGCATGGCGATGAATATCAGCGCCGCAGAAGCCGTCTGCAGGAATTTCGACTGATAGCGCTTGCCGATGAACTCGGGAAAGGTGTGCGCATCAAGCTTGTGTCCCATACGCCGTGTCGGTTTTCCGAAAACGATAAAGGCGATAAAGATTCCAAGAAAGACATTCAGCACCGTTAACCACAGGATACCCATTCCGAAGATAGCCGCTGCGCCGCCGAAGCCGACAATGGCTGCCGTCGAGATGAAGGTCGAGCCATAGGAAATGGCCATGATCACCGGATGAACCTTGCGTCCGGCCAGCAAGTAATCCTTGGTACTGGTCGTATGCACATAGCCGAGATAACCCAATCCAGCGGTGATCGCCAGATAGATGAGTGTTGTCACCACCATCGTTGTATTCATTTCAGCCCTCCCTTTTCCCACTCTTCTTCTTCGGCAATTTCCTTGATTTCCTCTTCCGGACTTGGCTTGTTCCAGTTAATGAATCCGTATATCGCACACAACGCTGTCGCTCCCAGCGTCAGGAGGTAAGCCAGACTGACTCCCCAATCCCCCAATCCCAACATGACACTCCCTCCGATTTGCCGACTGACGAGTCGGTCTGTGGTAAAAAAATATAGAATCAAAGGCTTCGGCTCAGCCTGGGCGATAAATCCCGCGGCTCAACACCGAACAGAAAAACGCCCATTCCTCAAGATATTTGCTCCGCACCTCATCCAGCGGTCGGTTTGCATTAATTTCCAGCAAGGCGTCCTTGCGCGTCTTGGCCAGTAACCATTTGATCAGATCAACCACCTGCTCGGTCGGATACGCCAGCCGAGACGAATCCAGCCCGGCGAAGACATCGGCAAAATGTTTTTCGAAAACTGCCTCGGCTTTTGCCCCTAGCGTATCGCGGGGCAAGCGGGCGATGCGTACGATCAAACCGAGCATCGGCGGATGCTGCAAATACCATTCGATGGCAATGCGCGAAACGGTCATGAAGCGTTCCAGAACATCCGCGGGCAACGGCGTGCTGGCGAGCAAGACCTGCTCCTTGATGAATTGATAGAGCGACGACCAGGCGTTTTCCATACAGAAAATGTACAAATCCTCTTTCGAGGCAATGTATTCGTAGAGCCCGCCCTTGGAGATTCCCGCCGCGGCAACGATGCGATCGAGCGACCCAGCAGCAAAATCGTGCGCGCCAAATTCGACCAGCGCGGCATTGAGGACCGAATCCCTTTTTTCCGGTTGTAATTGGAAGAATGCCTGTTTCATGACCCTATCGACCGACTCATAAGTCGGGGCAATTTAGACCCTGCTCTGAATAGTGTCAATTACTTCCTGCTCGGCCCTTTGCCTACCCCGCCTTAGTTAGCGCCCACTTTTGCCTAGAAGATCTTTCAGATTGGCGAAGGGTTGTGCCGTTGCGCGGATGTCAGACGCCTTGCCAGGGGCTGAGACCCCCGCCTGATGCGCGGCCTTGGCATCGAGTTCGCGCGAGTGTTCGTTATCGTGGCAATAAAGGCAGAGCAATTCCCAGTTACTTCCATTTCCCGGATTATTGTCGTGATTGTGGTCACGGTGATGGACGGTCAACTGCTGCAGATTTTCTCGCGTGAATTCGCGCGCGCAACGCCCACAGATCCACGGGTAGATCTTCAACGCCTGCTCGCGGTAACCCTGATCCCGACTCTGCCGCTGTCGTATGCTTTCCGAAATCATCCGATCCGTGTGTGCTCGCTTCGCCTCATCAACAGCCACAACCATCTCCTTATCTTAATTTCCTACTCATTCTACTTCGTCGCCAATGCCATGGGATAATTGTCCATACACCGCTACTCCGCCACCCACCTCACACCTGCGTCAATCGCTGAGCAAAAGATGCCTCTCATTCGTTCCGCCGTATTCGCCAGGCTTCTTCTCACAGCTTTTTTTTGGGGTGGCACCTGGATCGCCGGACGCGTTGCCGTTCAGGAAGCCGCTCCCTTGTTTGTCGCCAGTTGGCGTTTCTTCCTCGCCACACTGACCTTAGGCATTCTGCTGCATTTTCGTGAGCAGCTTCCCCGTTGGGCGTGGCGTGACTGGCTGCAGCTAGCGGCATTAGGCTTCACCGGGATTTTTTGTTACAACGTATTCTTTCTTTACGGTCTGCAAGTCGTTGAGGCCGGGCGCGGCGCTCTGGTTGTCGCCTTTATTCCGGCGCTCATCGCCCTCGCCGACTGGCTGCTATTTCGCCTGCCGATGACGCCGCTCAAGGCAATCGGCGTCATTCTGGCCATGCTCGGGTGCCTGTGGGTGGTCACCAACGGAGTTCCGATGCGCCTATTTACTGGCGAAGTCGGATTCGGCGAATGGCTACTGCTCGGTACCGCTCTCTCTTGGGCCAGTTACACCCTGATCAGTCGACAACTCACAAGCCGTTTCTCGCCGCTGGCCATGACTTTTGGCGCCTGCCTTACAGGCTGTCTGATGCTGACGGTGGCGGCTCTTGCTGAAGGCAGCCTGTTCGCCTTTTCCGCCATCACTTGGCGCGGAGGAACCAGCGTCGCCTTTCTCGGCCTTTTTGGAACTGCCATCGCTTTCACCTGGTATTCCGACGCCATCAACCAGATTGGCAGCACCAAAGCCGCGTCCTTCATCAATCTGGTTCCGGTATTTGCTGTCCTGCTTGGGGCCTTGATCCTCGGCGAACGGCTCGAATTCTCTATCCTCGCTGGGGGAGTTCTGGTGGTTATCGGCGTATTCCTGACTCACCGGTCATAATATTGCCTGATGCCGAAGGGTTAATGCGCCCTCTCGAATCGGTTAAACTTTAGTCACGCTTGCGGGAGGACTCATGTATCAATCGATTATCACCGAGCTTGATGATTCAGTTGGCATCCTGACCCTGAACAAGGCAGATCGCCACAACGCCTTTGACGCCACCCTGGTCGCCGAGATGACGAGTGCCCTGCTCGACTTTAAGGCAAACCCCGAGGTCCGTGCAGTGGTTATATCATCAACAGGAAAGAGTTTTTGTGCCGGCACGGATCTCCAGTGGATGAAGCTCTCGGCCACTAACGACTCGCAAGAAAACCTGCTTGACGCCCAAGACATGGGCCGGCTGATGTCCACCCTTAACACGCTGTCCAAGCCGACCATTGCCCGTATTCAGGGCCCAGCCTATGGCGCGGGCGTTGGACTTATCGCGGCCTGCGATATCGCCGTTGCGACTTATGATGCATTTTTCGCCTTTACCGAGGTCAAACTTGGCCTGATCCCTGCCACGATCACCCCCTTCATTATGGCCGCTATTGGAGAACGATATTGTCGTCGCTACATGCTATCGGCAGAACGCTTCTCCGCCGCCGAGGCATATCGTATCGGGCTGCTCCATGAGATTGTTCCAGGCGACGATCAACTTGACGAAGCCATTGCTGAAATAATCGACAGTCTGCTAAAGAATGGGCCGAAGGCACAGGCGGCATGCAAATCACTGATTTTGTCGATTGCTGGCCAGCCTATTGATGAAACGACGCTTGAGGAGACGGCGCAGCGAATTGATGCAGTGCGCTCGAGCCCGGAGGGAAATGAAGGACTCGCTGCTTTTCTTGAGAAACGGAAACCGAACTGGGTGGTCTGATTCATTATCCCCAGTACTTCGCACCTTCCGAGCCTTTTCATGACTGTACATAACCCTCAGGATCCTGTTACCTCACCCTGTACGAAGCGGTGCGTCATCGATACGACAAGCGGTTTTTGCCAGGGGTGCTTTCGCACCCTTGATGAGATCACCGGATGGGGACAAGCTGAGTTAACCCGGTTTTGACGGACGGTTAAACAGTTACACCCGTCTGCTGTTCG
>JBAXHE010000061.1:0-17353 GCA_037139055.1 Betaproteobacteria bacterium
ACATGGGCGCCGCCGGCACCCCGCTGACCACCGGCGACAAAGCCCTGCTGTGCATCGACGTTTGGGAACACGCCTACTACATCGACTACCGCAACCTGCGCCCGAAATTTGTCGAGACCTTCCTGAACAGTCTGGCCAACTGGAGCTTCGCCGAGAAGAACTTCAGCGCCTGAACATTCCAGTGAATGTAGAAGTAAATTTGTAAAAAACAAGAAAAGGGAGTCGCCAGACTCCTTTTTCTTTTGGAGTCAACGAAGTTCAATTGAACCAAGAGAGTGAACTGTCAGCTCCTTTTTTATTAAGTACTCTTACTATGACAGCCAACTTATCGGCCATTGCCGTCATTGGGTATCCGCATCAAGTAGGTCTGCAATGGGCGAACCAACAGTCGTAGCCCAGAAAATTTTTCCCAATGGCCATTCCCACCTGCCAAGATTTGAAACACTTTCACGACACCTCATCCTGATTTCGGCTGTTGATTGTGGATTTCAATTACAAATCTGTAATGGAGTAACTGGATTTGAGGTAATAAACTGGCACGAAAATTTGTATCGTATTCAGCACACAAAAGGATGCTTGATATGAAAACAACGCTGACAGCATTAACCCTGGTCTCCGGTCTGATTTTTAGTCTAGCGGCGGTTGCGCAACAACAATCCTCACCTCGACAACCCCTTGGCGAAACTACCGAACACGGTGGGCCTCCTCCCCAAGCCTATGAGGATTGCCGGGGCAAGAAATCCGGTGACACGGTACAACACACCACAGGCGATGGCGTAGTCAACGCGACCTGCGTTGACTCACCCGGCGGTATAGTGGCAAGGCCCAACCAAGGTCGAGTCGGCATTCAAGGAACGGGGCAGAACGGTGCCGAAAATCGTGGCCGTGACAACCAACCTCCACGCAACCAAGTCTCTCAAGAAGGGGGCCGAAAGTACTCCCTCGAACAGGCCATCTCCGACCGGGCCCAACTCAACACCATCGCCTTCGACGGATTGGCATTTCTGACCGGCGATTTCGGCTATGACACCTTTTTGCCACCCGGCAAGGTGTCCGACTACTTCGGTTTCCAGTACATGCGCGACATCGACGCCCGGGAAGGTGGCCACAACACCAGTTTTCTGACCAGGATTGCCTACAACATGCTGACCATCCTCAACGACGGACAGAAAGCTCAATTGCTGGCCTTAGCGAAGGAACAGGAAAACGACATCAAGCGTTTTGCGGAAATGCGGCTACCGCTGATCAAGGCCTTCCGCCTCAACCTCGAAGGCAAACTGCCTGCCGGCAGCAGCGGTCTGGACAGACAAGCCATCATGAAATACTCGGCCGACCTCTATGTGCTTGACGGCAAGCTTTCCTACGACCGGGCCAAGGTCATGGCCAGCGTCCTGCGCAGCCTGATGCCCGCTCAAAAAATAGCGTTGTCCCGACTCAAGTTTGGCGATTCCGCCACCTGGCCGAACGTGGCAGAACCGCTGGATCGTCGCAGCATGTCGCACGAAGTCAATGTCGCGGTAATGACCTACGCCAGCGAAATGTTTTCCTGGTATGCAGGTTCTGTTGAAGCTGACACCTACTTTTGCCCCGAGCGGCATGGCATGTATTTCGGCGGTTTCGGCATGAAGACCGCCCCGGCAATGGGCAAACGCGACTACTCGATCAGCACCACGCTGACTGGCAACAGCGGCGAAGATTTCCTGGCCACCCTGAATGATAATCAGCGCCGGAACATCACCGCATTGACTGACCTTCAACGCCAGGATCTCAACGAAATCGTGCGCGTCAGGCGGGAGATATCGACTGAGTTGCGACGTTTTCTGAAAGGCGAAACGGCCGATCAGGCCAGGGTATTTGCATTGTCGAAGCGTTACGGGGAACTGGACGGCAACCTGTCCTACCTCTATGCCTCGGCCTTCGCCAGGGTTGGGCAGACCTTAAGCACGCAGCAGAAGCAGGCCCTAGTGAACATGCGCAAGGTCGATCCGACGGAACCCAAAGGGCCATTCCTCTACTCCTCAACGATCAACATGCCAAGGCTTGATGACATGGACCGGTTCTTTGGCGTCAGACGGTAATCCTGACTAGACATACCCCCTTCAAGTGATCGCTACGGAAAGGACGCATCATGAACAAACTCCTGCCCATTCTCGTTACCGGTTTTTTTGCCAGCGTTGTCTTTGCAGCTGCTCCCATTGTCAGTGACGACAAACAAAACAGTACAAGACAACCCCGGTCTGGCTTTACGTTAACCAGTGGGGCTGGCATCGATGGCGGCATGCTACCGGTTGAATACAGCTGCGATGGAACTGGTGCATCACCCGCCTTGCAGTGGTCGAATGCACCGGTGGGCACCAAGGAGTTCGCTCTGGTGATATCGACCTTCCCTGTCGACGGGACCACACGCTGGAACTGGGTGTTGTTCGGCATCCCGAAGTCCGCCACGGGACTGGCCAAGAACACCGCTGGTGTCGGCACTCTGGGGGCAACCAGCCACGATATGAGCGTCACGTATGAACCGCCGTGCCCGAATGGTCCGGGCGCAAAGCTTTATACCTTCACCGTGTATGCGCTTTCCGCATCACCCGCTCTGCCGGACAGCCCAAACAAGGTGACGGGTGCCACCCTGACCAAAGCCATCAACTCCATTACACTCGACTCGGCATCGATCAACCTGAGCTACGCGAGACGTTGAGATGAAAACTCTGATCTATCGTCTATGGTTGTGCAGCCTGGCGCTGCTGGTTATTCCCAGCGGCATCCTGGCTCAAGAGCAACAGGCAGACCGGGGACACCCCTCCAGATCAGGCGACACGCGACCAACCGGAGGCCCGGGGCCACGGCAACCCGTACCGGTAGTGCCGGCAACAGGATCGGCGGATGTCATTCTCGGTTGCCCGACAACTTCATCGATTGTCCTGAGTGTCATGCGCTACGATCATGATGGCAAAGTCATCGTTTCGTACGGATTGCGTGAGCACGATCCAACTGATAACACGGCCACGCTGGCCTTGAAGAAAGACCAACCCCAAGCGATCACCCTGGATAAATTGGAGCCCGCTCGGCGTTACACCTATCAACTCAAGGATGTCGAAAGCGGAAAAATACTCGTCATTGGCGACTTCCGCACCTCACGACAGGTTGGCGACAGGTTCGTATTCACCCTTACCGCCGATTCCCATCTCGACCTGAACACCAATACGACGCTCTATCAACGCACGCTCGCTAACGCCAAGGCTGATTCACCGGATTTCCATATCGACATGGGCGACACCTTCATGACCGGCAAACATGAAAGTCGCGAGAACGCGGCCCAACAGTACCGTTCCCAGCGAATCTACTTCGCTCAGGCCGCTCAATCGATGCCGCTTTATCTGGTACTCGGCAACCACGATGGCGAAGAAAGCCGGTTCCTGCGCGACGGCGCTGATGGTCTCGCGGTCTGGTCAAACGCAATGCGTAAACGCTACTTTCCCAACCCGGTGCCTGATAATTTCTATTCGGGTAACACCCAGCCGGACCCTTGGGCTGGCCAACTCCAGGACTACTACACCTGGACCTGGGGTGAGGCCTTGTTCATCGTGCTCAATCCTTACTGGCACGGCAGTTCGCGCCGTGGCGATGAACGCTGGGAGCTATCTCTGGGTAATTCACAATACCAATGGCTGAAGCAGGCGTTGGCAACCAGCAAGGCACGTTACAAATTTGTCTTCGTTCATCAGTTGATCGGCGGCCGCGACCGCCAGGGGCGCGGGGGTGTCGAGGCCACAGGGTTTGGTGAATGGGGTGGCCTGAATGCTGACGGAACCGACGGTTTCAAAGCACACCGCCCCGGCTGGGATATGCCAATCCATAAACTTTTGGTGCGCCACGGCGTCAGTGCTGTGTTCCATGGACATGACCACCTCTATGCCATGCAAGAACTGGATGGCATCGTCTATCAGGAAGTGCCGCAGCCAGGGCATTCCGGGCAAGGGGTGCCCCGTTTCGCTACCGAATACGGTTATCTGTCAGGAACGATTCTCGGTGGTGCCGGCCATCTGCGTGTAACCGTCGCATCAGACAAGACCACGGTCGACTTTGTCCGTGCCCAGACCGACCATCAGGGAAATGCTGCCAATGACAACCGGAAGGTCGCTCATTCCTACATCATTCCCGTTACGCGCTAGAAAAGAGTCATGTTTATCACAAAGAACCTTCTCATCAGTAGCCTCTTGCCCGATCACTCTTCAGAAAGCTTAATCAGACCGATTGCTTGAGAGCGCGTTACTGGCTCAACTGCCATCTACCCGTAACATCAAACAAAACTCTACGCAATTATCATCAATGACCTTATAAGTCAGTTCGCCACCGTGGGCGCGGACAATCTCGCGTGACAAGGCAAGACCAAGACCAAGACCTTCGACATCGCGGCTGCGCGCCTGGTCAGCGCGATAGAATCGCTCGAAAATCTTTCCGCGCTCACCGAGCGGAATCCCGGCCGATGCATTGCTTACAAAGACATCGACCTGCCGTGGCCAACGTTTTGCAGAGAGTGTAATCCATCCGTCATCAACGTTATATTTGATAGCATTACTGATGAGATTATGAAGAACTTGCAGCAACAAAGCCCCGTCGACGCTGACCACCAGATCCGGCTGGATGACCGCACTTACGTTCAAGTGCGGAGCCAGCATTTGCGTATCTTCCACAAGACTCGTCAGAACCTCCGAAAGATTCACTGCTTGCCGGTTGAGACTTAGCTTTCCAGCATCGGCCTGCGAGAGCAGCAATAATTTGCGCGAAATGGTCGAGAGTCGCCGCACCTCGTCGAGTATGCCGCTCAATTCGATCTGAACGGCAGAGCCTGCCTCCTCCTCGCCAATCGCCCGCTCCAGTTGTCCCTGCAAGATCGCCAGCGGCGTCTTCAACTCGTGTGCAGCATCGGCCGTAAAACGGTGCGCCTGGCGGAAGCTGCGCTCTAGCCTTTCCAACATCTGGTTGAAAACCTTGATCAGTTCAACAAATTCGCGGTCTTCTCCTGCCACAGGAAGACGCTCTCCTAGTCCCTCGGCGGTAATGCGACAAGCCGCCTGCGTGAGCTTCTCAACGGGGCGCAGAGCGCGCCGTGAAACCAGCCATGCGCCCAGTCCGATCAAAAACAGAGCGACCGGCATGGCCAGGAGAAAAGCGATACGAATGCCGTGCATCTCGGCATCGAGTGCTTTCAAGCTGACCGCAACAGCAACGCGGCTACGTTCAGTTCGCGCCAGCCCAATGCGCCAGGTTTGCCCGCTTCCGACTTTTCCGACCACGGTAGAAACGGGGCGAGAACTTTGCTGCCCCGGTGCATCCATTTCGCCGCGTCTGGGTTGCGGCGCTTCACGTTCTCTGGAAACCCAGGGCGCTGGCCGGTCAACCTGAACATTAAGCGCCGCTTCAGGCAGGGGTAAAGGAAGCCGTGGAGTCTCTACGGGCAACAGTGACGTCTTATCCGGTTCTTGTGACCGCGACCGGCTTTCAGCTTTGGGTGGATGGAATCGTTCATCTCCTTGTTGAGGTAGCGGCGGCCGCGGGCGTTCATCGCCATATAAAGGGAGACGCTCACGAGGCGGCGGGCGCCCGTCAGCAGGAGGCGGACGGTTATCATCTGGACGAAAATCACGAGGGGGCGGCCGCGAGCGGGCCGCATCGCCTTCAACCGCAAGCACCTCACTGATCAGATAACTGATTTTCCCGTTGCGCTGTGCCTGCGTTGCAGGGTCTGGCCAGGGCAACACTTTGGCATTGATGACATCCGGCCAGCGCATCGATTGGTAGATCGTTTCACCATCGCCATCCTGAACCAGTAGCAACATTTCACCCGCTTCACCCAATCCATTTGCCATATCGGATTCAACCCGGACCCAGTCCATCGAGAGGGGCGGACGCCCAGCTTCACGCTCGGCATGGCTACGAATCGTTCGGTCGAGATTCTCGATTTTTACATTGCGGATCAGCCACAGACTGCTGAAACCGAAGGTGGCCAGCGCCAGACCGGCAAGCAGCGCCGAATACAACGCCAGGCGAATGCGGAAGGAGCGGATCATGCAATCTTGCGAAAGCGGTAGCCGACACCACGCACGCTTTCAATGAGTGATTCGCCGTCGGCCTGACCACCAATCGCCGCGATCTTCTTGCGGATGCGCTGGATGCACACATCAACGACGTTGGTACTCGGATCGAAGTCGTAACCCCAGACGTGCTCGAGAATCTGCGTGCGCGTCAGTACCCGGCCAGGCGAGCGCATCAGGTACTCGATCAGGTTGAATTCACGGCCGGTAAGATCGACCGTCTCGCCGCACCAGGTTACCTCGCGGGCAATGCGATCAAGTCGCAGACCACCGACAATCAGTGCATTCTGATGCTCTCCGACCACCCGTCGCAGAAGTGCCTGAATACGGGCGATTAGTTCCTCGACAAAGAAAGGCTTGGCCAGATAATCGTCGGCACCGAGATTTAGCCCTTCGATGCGGTCGTCAAGCTCGTTACGCGCCGTCAGCAGGATTACCGGTGTGACGCTCCCGGCCTTGCGTAGGCCTTTCAGTATGGACAGACCGTCCCGACCCGGCAGCATGATATCAAGAACGATCACGTCATATTCACCGTTACTTGCCCGGGCAAAACCGTCGATCCCGTTATCGCAATGCTCAAACGCAAACCCCTGCTCCCGGAATCCGGCGCAGACGAAATCGGCGATTTTCCTTTCATCCTCGACGAGCAATATCTTCATGGACGCCCCCTGTCATGACCATACGATAACCCAGACGCGAAAAGCAAGAATTACAAAACTGTAATGCAAAACACAGTCGATCCGTCAGACGTAATGGCGATGATGGAATCGTCAAATACATGAACGGAGATTCGATATGAACAAGCCGGTTTATCAACCAACCATCCATCTGAAACTTGTGGAAGAAGGAATGCAGCTGCCGGTCATCGACATCGACTGCGCCTCCGACGAACGCCTGGAAGTCAGGGAATTGTGCCTGCGTTCGCTGCTGACATTGCCTGCTTCGGAACTGTCGATTTACCGCCACACCCTGATTTTCGATGGCAAGTCCTATCGCATACTGGACAAACTGGCCGGTTGATTTCTGACTGAATTCTTTCAGTACCTATCGGCTTTATCCGACTCCGAGAAGAAATCGCAATAATTTAATGTAAGGTGTGCGAGGGCAGAATACCGGCCTTCGCACACCCTGATCTGGTTAACGACTGCTGTTATCGCCGCTGTCGCGGCGTATGTCGTTATCTCTGATTTCACGCGTTATTCGGCGATCCTGGCCATCCATTGCCTGATCAATGCGAGTACGCTCGGCGCGGCTGATCCGGCCGTCGGCCATGGCCTTGTCTTCCATACGCTCGACGCGATCCTGCCCTCGCTCAAGCCTGGCAAGTTCGCGGGACGTCAGATTGCCGGACTGTACCCCACTCTGGATGCGCGATTCCTGTCCTGCCTGTCGCTGATCGATGCGCTGCTCTGGTGATAATGCACCTGAACCGCCCTGTCTATCGGAGTTGCCCCGCGGTTGTTCGCCTGGGCGTGGTGGTGGGGGAGCATTACCATTCCCTTGTGGCCTCTGGCCACCGCCTTGCGGGCCGCCCTGATTATTGCCAGGCCCCTGCCCTGGACGTGGCGGGGGTGGACCAAAGCCACCTTGCGGACCTTGGCCACCACCTTGCTGCGTTCCCGGACCGCCTTGTTGTCCACCTGTGTTTCCGCCTGGTCCTTCACCCGGGCGTGGTGGTGGGGGAGCATTACCATTCCCCTGTGGCCCCTGGCCACCGCCTTGCAGGCCACCCTGATTATTTCCAGGCCCCTGACCCGGACGTGGAGGCGGAGCATAACCTCCCTGCGGACCTTGACCGCCGCCTTGCTGCGTTCCCGGTCCGCCTTGAGAGTTGCTGTCTCGGCCGTCGTGTTGCCAACCATAATGGTTTCCTTGTCCGCCATTAGGCTGATTGCCTGCACCCCCTTGTTGCATCCCCGGTCCGCCCTGCGGACCATGTCCCCCCGGACGTCCCCCGCCAGGCCCTTGAGCGAGCGCCGAGGCGGCAAATATGTATCCGACTGCAACCGCTAGAATTGATTTGCGAAGCATGATGGAACCTCCTATACGAATGAGCTAAGTATTCAGTACATCTGGTAATTGTTCCCCGATCTGATGTACTTCCTTGCTGCAATTACACTTTCGTCCAGAAGAATTACCGTTCAGCCCTGCCATTCATTACACTTTTGTAATCGGTATTAAAAGGATTTACTCGCCCCTTGGTTGTTATAGCGTGCGTGATTTAGATGTGGTTCATGAACCCAAAAGAAGTTGATTGAGACTGGTAACTCTCGCCGAGAAGAGGGCAGAGCAGTTTGAATGCATTTATAGTTATTTTTGGTCAGATCCGTCTGGCGCATAATAGATAAAGTTGCCGGTCTGCACCGTTTCTTGTTCTATGCCTGAAAACGAATCCAGACCTGCCACTCAGCTACCTAGAACCAATGGCAGCAAAGGCCGAACTGCCGTCCAAGCGCTGCTTCGGCTGAGCGGCGGGTTACTCATCACATTGCAGACGCATAGTCTCAAAGACTATCGGTCAGCCGTTCGGCCGATGTTGTCCGCTGCGCCCTGATGTTGTTATGTCTCGTGTGCCAACCGTCATCAGCCACAAATACGGAAATCAATTTGAACGAGTTACATCCGTAAGGTTTGGCAGTCTTCAACGACTATGGTGCAATCATCGCGACGATTAAGTAAATGGTTGTGTTCTCATGCCTATGAGGTTTCAATCAGCGCCACATTACGATTACGTCTAACCCTCGACATCAATATCAAGAACAACTATTCTGCCCAAGACGAATCTTGAACAGGGAACCGATGATGAACTATCTTGAACAACTTCTGAAATCGCTCTACATCATGGCTTCACTTGTCGAGGCTCGTGACCCCTATACAGGCGGGCACCTTTGGCGAGTTTCCCAACTCTCACGTCTGCTCGCCGATGACTTGGGGCTGGCCGGGCAGGATGTCGCAAGAATCACACTCGGTGGATTTCTGCACGATCTGGGGAAAATCGGTGTTCCGGATGCCATTCTGAACAAACCTGACCGACTGACCGACGAGGAATACCTCGTTATTAAAACGCATCCCGAAGTCGGCAACCGATTGCTCTCGGGGCATCCTCTGGCAGAACTGGCGCGGGCTGCCGTTCTTTCGCATCATGAAACACCGGATGGGAAAGGCTATCCGTATAAGCTCGCAGGTGATTCCATCTCAATTGATGCTCGTATCGTCGGCATTTGCGATGCCTTTGATGCCATGACCAGTTCTCGTCCATATCGCCAAGGGATGCCTGTGGCAAAAGCACTCCAAATCGTTGAAGAAAACCTTGGCCGTCAATTCGACCTCGAATTGGGGCAACGCTTTGTTCGCCTGGGGCGGGCAGGTTTGCTCGATCACATTGTGGGCCACACCGATCTCGGCATTCCCCTTCAAGACTGTCCGATGTGCGGCCCGATCATCGTTGTGCGCCGCGACCAGAAAGCGGGAGACCACGTGTATTGCAGACATTGCGGGGCAGAAGCAACGGTTACGCACGAGCATGGAACACTTCGCCTTGTTCCGACAGGAGAACTTGGTTCAGCACAAGACCTTCAGCCTGAATTGGATACTGCCCTGATCGAAGGCTTGGTAGCCGAGTCGGCCCGGGTCCTTGAGCTTCCATCATCGTGAGTGTGATCTCGTGACTTGTTCCGATGACGATTTGAGGAATAGCCTCGACAATTCTTTGTCTTCGTCCAATTATTTGGTTGAATGCGATTGACAGGCCCATTTCAAATGACTCGGCAGGTTGATTTCTCTATCGTTCGTTCGTGATGCACGAGTGGTAGGTAGGAGCTACAGGAGAATGGTAATGATTGTAGCGTTTGACCTCTTCAGCGCAATGACCAACAGTCGGGCCAGCGGTTCGCGCATTCTTGGCGAGTTCGCGGTTAGCCGCGGCTGGGAGCATACGGGTGATGCGTTGTACAACCACTGAGACTTATACAACAAAGCGAGCCAGCGTACCGCCACATCGCCCACCGCGTTTCACGACCTGTCGTTGCACGCCCTGAAGCAGGCGTATGTAGACCTCGGACTGAATACCGCCACGGCAGAGGTCGACATGGACATCAAATGGCTTTTAGTCGCATGATCTCGGTTTCAAGTTCAGCAATCCTATCGTCACGGCTTTGTAGTGCCTTTGCCACGTCACTGGTTTCCAAACGTTGCGGTATATGTTGCGGACAATTTGCATCCCAGGCATCCACGGTGAAGAGCATGGCCTGCTCGCTTTTCGCTTTGTAGTTGACTGGCATCAGACGCTCGATCAATCCCTTGTCGTCTTCGACCACGCGGGCAGTTCCCCATAGCTTGATGCGCTGTCGCGTCGTGTAGTCGATTAGGAATAAATGGGCCTTGGGGTTTTCTGCCAGATTCCCGCTACTGATGTACTGCCGGTTTCCGTTGAAATCGGCGAAGCCGATTGTGTGTTCGTCGAGCACATGCAGGAAACCCAGCGGACCTCCCCGATGCTGGATGTAAGGCTGGCCTTGAGCGTTGGCCGTGGCGAGAAAGGCACTGTTTTGTTGTGCGATGAACTTGGCAAGTTCATCGGTAATCGCTGTCGCCCAACCGTCTTGGCTTTCCATTCGGGCATAGGAGCCACGTGAACCCTTGCGGGATTGGATAGCCTTGACACCGGGGGTGAAGGCAACATCGCTGGCGAATCTGCGTCCTTCGATCATGACTATCCACTCCTCAAATTGAATCGGTTTATTTGAATGGCTTGACTACAGGGAAGTCAATATCGGTTTGAGCAACGTTATTGACATAGTTGGTCAGCGTATTGAGGGCAACTAGCAGAACGATCTCGATGACCTCAGCTTCGCTGTAACCGGCCGCTGCCACGGTAGCTAGATCCACGTCCGAAACGTGCCCCCGCGTCCCGACGATCCGTGTGGCAAAGCGAAGGGCCGCAGCAGCCTTCGGGTCATTCGAGTTGCCATGGCGATTGGCGTCGAGTTCCGCCGCATCAAGCTTGGCCAGATTGCTGCCGAGATAGCTATGGGCTGATAGGCAATAGCCGCACCCGTTCAACTCCGCCACCGCCAGAGCGATCCGCTCGCTGGTCTTGGTTCCGATTGAGCCTTTGCTCAGGGCACCATTTAGACTCAAGTAGCCTTCAAGTGCCGCCGGACTATTGCCAATCAGTTTCATCATGTTGGGTACAACCCCCAATTGCCGATGGACTGCTTCAAGCAGTGGCAGGGAGGCGGAGTGGGTTTGATCGGTTTGGGGAATGTTAATGCGCGACATGGAAGTTCTCCTGGTTAAATCGCGGCGCGGAATACGCTGCGGATGAAGCGCATCTTGCTTGATTCCATGAAATAGAAGAATATCCATAAAACACAATTTATTGTTACAAATAGTGGAATAGTTAGATGGACAGACTTCATTCGATGGGTGTTTTCATCGCAGTGGCCGAAGAAGAAAGTTTCGTTGCGGCGGCGCGCCGCCTGAATATGTCGCCGCCCGCCGTAACGCGGACCATCGCATCGCTGGAAAATCACCTCGGCGTCAAGCTCTTGACCCGTACGACGCGCTTCGTCCGTGCCACCGATGCTGGCCAGCGTTATCAGGAAAGCGCTCGGCGAATTCTGGCCGAGGCAGATGAGGCCGACGAGGCGGCGGCTGGGGTACATGCTTCACCACGCGGGCAACTGGCGGTGACAGCTCCGGTTTTGTTTGGCTGCATGCATGTCATGCCGGGCATCGTCGAATTCTTAACGCGCCACCCGGAGGTTTCAGTCAATGCAGTCTTTCTCGACCGTGTCGTCAATCTGCTCGAGGAAGGCCTCGATGTCGGTGTCCGCATCGGCGAATTGCCCGATTCGACAATGCGGGCGATTCCTGTCGGCTCGGTCAGGCGAGTCATTTGTGCGTCACCCGACTACCTGGTCCAGCATCCGGGGCTAAACAAACCGGGAGACTTGGCCGGACAGACAATCATCTCGGCCAGCACCATATCTCCAGGGAGAGAATGGCACTTGGGCTGTGGCAAGCAGCAGATCAGTATCAAGGTAGAGCCGCGCCTGAGCGTCACCAACAATGCAGCAGCAATCGAGGCGACGTTGATGGGCTTCGGTATTACGCGCCTGATGTCCTATCAGGTTGCCGCACATCTGGCGGCAGGAAAACTCGTCCGGCTATTCCCCGAATACGAACCACCAGCGCTGCCTATCCACATCATTCATCTTGAAGGGAGGCAAGCTTCCGCCAAGGTTCGCGCGCTGGTTGATGTTTTGGTGGATCAACTGCGCGGCAATACTGCATTGGCCTACTGTGGATAGCCACGACATAGTCCATTTACGCCCCTTGATTTGGCGTTCGGTAAGTTTCCAGCTTAATCAAGTTCGAGTACCGTAGTCGCATTACCAATCAATTTACCTTTAGTCTGTTTGGGGTACGGAGTACTCATTCACGGAGGTTGGATGATGCAGTTCGAGGTATCCGCAACCGAATGGCTGTTGTGTTTTCCGTTGCGGCCGTTCGAATTGAATTGCATGAATGAGCACTATGGCCGATCTCCGGTCTGTCACTTAATCTTACAAAACATTACCGTTCGGCTTGCGAGGATTGCCATATAAGGCCGAAAAAGGTTCATTGGAGCCGTTCCTCACGCAGGCACGCAAGGTATAGCATAAGGCGTTGAGAGAACGCTCGGCGGGCACCGCGAACCGCGTAAAGGAATTCGGGGCAGTCAGCGTCTTCAAGGTTTACAACTCAAACCCTGGGGCAAAGAAAAACGCCTGATTCTGTCATCGATTGATTCGATCCAGAAACAGGCGTCTTAAACGTTTGGCGGAGTGGACGGGACTCGAACCCGCGACCCCCGGCGTGACAGGCCGGTATTCTAACCAACTGAACTACCACTCCAGTACTTCCAGAAAAACCAATGACAGAATGAAACACTCTGTCATTTTTTTGGTGGGTGCTGACGGGCTCGAACCGCCGACATCCAGCTTGTAAGGCTAGCGCTCTACCAACTGAGCTAAGCACCCATCATTTGCATGATGCAGAAAGTCGGCTAGTTTACAGCATCCTTGAGACCTTTACCAGCACGGAACTTAGGAACTTTAGCTGCTTTGATCTTGATTGCTGCGCCGGTACGCGGATTTCGACCGGTACGGGCTGCCCGCTTACCCACGTAGAACGTCCCAAAACCGACCAGCGTGACCAGGCCGCCCTTTTTCAGGGAGGTTTTTACTGCCGCAATCGTTGCATCCAGCGCACGTCCAGCAGCAGCCTTGGATAAATCAGCCGACGTGGCGATTTGATCAATCAGTTCAGATTTATTCACGTATGACCCCTTCGATTGTTAGTGGAAGAATACGAATACAGAAGACCTGCAGGTGTCTTATAACAAGGCTGAAATCCTTGTGTCAAGGGGATTTGGAGGCGCACCAATGGGGCGCCACACGCCGGGAAAATCACTCCCGGCATGCTTTGATGTCAAATCAATGAGTAACGACAGATTGTGCAGAACCGTTCTCGGTTGCTGCACCAACAGCGGGAGCAACCTCATCCGGCAGGGGCTGTGGCAAACGCTCGAGCGCCAACTCCAGAACCTGATCAATCCATCGCACCGGAATGATCTCGAGCTTGTTCTTGATGTTGTCTGGAATTTCGGCCAGGTCCCTGACGTTTTCTTCCGGAATCAATACGCGCCCTAGCCCGCCACGCACAGCGGCCAGCAGCTTTTCCTTTAGTCCGCCAATCGGCAACACTTCGCCGCGCAAGGTGATCTCGCCGGTCATGGCCACATCGCAACGTACCGGGATACCGGTCAGAACAGAGACCATCGCCGTGCACAATCCGATGCCCGCTGAAGGTCCATCCTTGGGAATGGCGCCCTCCGGCAAGTGAATATGGATATCGCTCTTCTGATAGAAATCCTCAGGGATGCCGAGCGAACGCGAACGCTTGCGAACCACCGAAAGCGCGGCCTGAATCGACTCCTGCATGACTTCACCGAGCTTGCCGGTGGTAATTGTCTTGCCCTTGCCCGGGAGGACTACGGACTCGATGGTCAGCAACTCGCCGCCAACTTCGGTCCACGCCAGGCCAGTGACCTGGCCGACCTGATTTTCGCGCTCGGCCATGCCAAAGTTGTAGCGACGAACGCCCAAAAACTTGTCGAGATTGCGCGCCGTGACGGCGATGCGCTGCTGACTCTTCTTGAGCAGCAAAGTCTTCACTACCTTGCGGCAAATCTTCGAAATATCGCGTTCCAGCGCACGCACTCCAGCTTCACGAGTGTAGTAACGCACGATGTCGCGCACGGCACTTTCGGCCAGCGTCAGCTCGGTCTTCTTCAGACCGTTGGTTTTCATCTGCTTGGGCACCAGATAGCGCTGCGCGATGTTGATCTTCTCGTCCTCGGTATAACCGGAAAGACGAATCACCTCCATACGATCAAGCAATGGCGCCGGAATATTCATCGTATTGGCGGTAGCCACGAACATCACTTCGGAAAGATCGTATTCGACCTCAACGTAGTGATCGACAAAGGTCGAGTTTTGCTCGGGATCGAGTACCTCGAGCAAGGCCGAGCTCGGATCGCCACGGAAGTCCTGGCCCATCTTGTCGACTTCGTCGAGCAGGAAAAGCGGATTCTTGACCGCCACCTTGGTCATGTTCTGCAGGATCTTGCCGGGCATCGAGCCGATATAGGTCCGACGGTGACCGCGAATTTCGGCTTCGTCACGCACACCACCGAGGCTCATGCGCACGAACTTGCGTCCGGTGGCACTGGCAATCGACTGTCCGAGCGAGGTCTTGCCAACCCCAGGAGGTCCGACCAGACAAAGAATCGGAGCTTTCAGTTTATCGACGCGTTGTTGCACAGCAAGATATTCAATGATACGTTCTTTGACTTTCTCCAGACCCCAGTGGTCCTTGTCGAGAATGCGTCCCGCTTCCGCCAGATCCTTGCTGATCCGGGTCTTCTTGCGCCACGGCAGATTGATCAGGGTCTCGATGAAATTGCGCACCACCGTCGCTTCGGCAGACATCGGCGACATCAGCTTGAGCTTCTTCAGCTCAGACTGCACCTTGGCCATGCCTTCCTTGCTCATGCCGGCGGCCTTGGCTTTTTTCTCGAGCTCCTCGAAATCGGCGCCCTCTTCACCTTCACCGAGTTCTTTCTGGATGGCCTTGACCTGCTCGTTCAGGTAATACTCGCGCTGACTCTTTTCCATCTGGCGCTTGACGCGACCACGGATGCGCTTTTCGACCTGGAGGATGTCGATTTCGGTTTCCAGCTGCGACAGCAGACGCTCGATGCGCGGACGAATCTCAAACAACTCGAGCACTTCCTGCTTCTGCTCGAGCTTGAGCGGCAGATGCGCGGCGATGGTATCGGCCAGGCGACCGGCTTCTTCAATACTGGCGATCGAGGTGAGAATTTCCGGCGGAATCTTCTTGTTGAGTTTGACGTACTGGTCAAACTGGGCAATCACGGCACGGCGCAAGGCCTCGACTTCGTGATCGATGCCATCCTCAATACCCACGGGGCGAACGATGGCGACAAACATTTCTTCGCGCGACTCGATTGAATCGACCGTGGCGCGCTGCGTCCCCTCAACCAGCACCTTGACGGTTCCGTCAGGCAGCTTGAGCATTTGCAGGATATTGGCGACACAGCCGATGCTGTAGAGGTCCTCGGCTTCCGGCTCATCCTTGACGGCGGATTTCTGCGCCACCAGCATGATGCCCTTGCCGGATTCCATGGCGATCTCTAGCGCCTTGATCGACTTGGGTCGCCCGACAAACAGCGGGATGACCATGTGCGGGAACACCACCACGTCGCGCAGTGGCAACAGGGGCATTTCGACAGCTTCGGCTGACAGGAGAAGATTCGTAGACATCAGTGTGCTCTTAATAATGGCGAACACCCCCCAGATGGGGGATGCTTAGCTGAATTTCAAGCCGCAAGCGGCTAAACAATCCATTGAAAATCAGTTGGAACCCGATACCTTGGGCTGGTCAGCATAGATCAGGAGCGGTTTGGCATCGCTGTTAATCACGTTCTCGTCAATGACTACCTTTGAGACATTTTCCATTCCGGGAAGTTCGTACATGGTATCCAGCAAAATGGATTCCAGAATCGAACGCAGTCCGCGCGCGCCGGTCTTGCGTTCCAGCGCCCGCTTGGCAATCGCCGTCATCGCTGCAGGGCGTATTTCGAGTTCGACACCTTCCATCGAAAACAGCTTCTGATACTGCTTGACCAGAGCATTCTTGGGTTCGATAAGAATCTGCACCAAAGCCTCGGTGGACAGCTCTTCGAGCGTGGCGATCACCGGCAGACGACCGATCAGTTCGGGAATCAGACCAAACTTGATCAGATCCTCCGGCTCGACCGAACGCAGCACCTCGCCGATGGCTTTCTTGTCGTCCTTGCTCTTCACTTCGGCACTAAAGCCCATGCCGCCGCGCTCGGAGCGATTGCGGATGACTTTCTCCAGACCGTCGAACGCCCCGCCGCAAACAAACAGGATATTGGTCGTATCGACCTGAACAAAATCCTGGTTCGGGTGCTTGCGCCCGCCCTGTGGAGGGACTGAAGCCACCGTGCCTTCGATCAGCTTGAGCAGCGCCTGCTGCACGCCTTCACCCGAAACGTCACGGGTAATCGAGGGGTTATCCGACTTGCGCGAAATCTTGTCGATCTCGTCGATATAGACAATGCCTTTCTGGGCCTTCTCGGTATCGTAATCGCACTTTTGCAGCAACTTCTGGATGATGTTCTCGACATCCTCGCCGACGTAACCCGCTTCGGTCAGCGTCGTCGCATCAGCCATCACGAACGGCACATTGAGCATGCGCGCCAGCGTCTGCGCCAGCAGTGTCTTGCCTGAACCGGTTGGCCCGATCAGCAGGATATTGCTCTTGGCCAGTTCGACATCGTCGCCGGGCTTGCCGTGATGACGCAACCGCTTGTAGTGGTTATAAACCGCGACCGAGAGGATACGCTTGGCGACTTCCTGGCCGATCACATACTGATCGAGCAGTCCGGAAATTTCCCTGGGCGTCGGCAGATCGCTCTTGGCGACCTTTTCGCCTTGATCGGCCGAGATTTCGTCGCGCACGATGTCATTGCAGAGATCGATACACTCGTCGCAAATGAACACCGACGGGCCAGCAATGAGTTTCTTGACCTCATGCTGGCTCTTGCCGCAGAACGAACAATAGAGCAACTTCTCGTTGCCGCTTTTCTTTTCAGCCATCCTGGC